>JAYUSZ010000233.1:0-27949 GCA_043755435.1 Bryobacterales bacterium
AGCATGAGTAAACCGCAAACCACAGGGCAAATGCAAGCGCGCCTGATCAGGGCTGCTCCACCTACGCCGTATGGCTCAGGGTTACTGGCTGATCATACCCGGTACGACTGGTCTTTCGATTATCGTTTTGAAAATCTTGGTCCCGAAATTGGGAATTATGCCCCGGTTCCATTCAATCCGAAAACCAATGAAGACAATCCCGATCCAGCCCTTGCGGGACTGATTGTTGCCGCAAACGGAGTTAGTGATAATGAATTCCTGGAGGCTATCAGCCATTATCTGGATCCGATTGCCTTCCTTGACTACTTGGCGGTTGAAACTTTTGTTGCTGATATTGATGGAGTTCTTGGTGACTGGGGGTTGAACAACTTCTATCTCTACCAACGCAGCGGCACAACACTTTTTCATTTATACCGTGGGATAAAGACGTAACTTTTGTAGAAGCTGACCGGTCAATCTGGGAAAATTCCAGGACCAATGTTCTTACCAGACGGCTATTGGATGTTCCTTGGCTTCGCGACCACTACTTAAAAGCTCTGCAACGGTGTATAGATACCGCTGAAGGCCCTGGGGGATGGCTAGATCAAGAAGTGAACAGAATCGAGCAGCAAATACGAATTGCCGCCCTAGAAGACACACAGAAACCTGCGGAATACCCTGCGTTTTCCGACGCCGTTCAAGATATTCGTAACTTCGTCACAAATCGCCCAAATTCAATTTCCCGTCAGATTTTCGAGGGGCGAGCGAGTGGAATGAGGCGGTTGAACTAGAAACAGGAACTGACGTTAAGACTATTCCCGAACCAGCCGATAACGCTAGAGCGGGAATAGATTCCTCATTTTAGTGATACACAGTACACTAAATGAGGGATACCCCTCTAATTTCAACAGGCAGCAAATGAATCCACTCAAACAACTTTCCGCACTTGGACAATCTCCTTGGCTAGACTTCATCAAGCGTAGTCTTATCACCAGCGGTGAACTGAAGCGCATGGTGGAGGAGGATGGTCTGGGCGGCCTCACTTCCAATCCAGCCATCTTTGAGAAAGCCATCGGTGGAAGCGATGAGTATGCCGGCCTGTTGGCGGAAATGCGCAAGGATCCTTCGCTGACGCCTATGGATATGTATGAGCGCATTGCCATTGCGGACATCCAAGGTGCAGCGGACGCTATCCGTCCGGTCTACGATTCGACCAATTCCCGTGACGGTTATGTGAGCCTGGAAGTCAGCCCGTTCTTGGCGCACGACACCGAGACAACCATTCGTGATGCCCGCCGGTTGTGGGCAGCAGTGAATCGGCCGAACCTGATGATTAAGATCCCGGGTACGCTTGAAGGTCTACCGGCTATTGAACAAGTGATCGCCGATGGCATCAACGTGAATGTAACTCTGCTTTTCTCTTGTGAGGCATATGAAGCCGTAGCTTGGGCGTTTATTTCTGGTCTTGAAAAGCGGGCGGCCGCCGGGCATGACATTAGCCGTGTTGCTAGTGTTGCCAGCTTTTTCGTCAGCCGTATTGATGCAGTAGTGGACGCAAAAGTTACAGAAGACTTGCGCGGTAAGACAGCTATTGCAAACGCGAAAATCGCTTATGCGGCCTACAAGCGGATCTTCTCAAGTCCAGAGTGGACGGCCCTTGCAACAAAGAACCCTCAGGAACAGCGTGTGTTGTGGGCCAGCACAGGAACGAAAGATCCAAAGTACTCTGACGTTCTTTATGTAGATGCGCTGATTGGTCCCAATACAGTAAATACGCTGCCCCCAGCTACGCTGGAAGCATTTCGAGACCACGGCATAGCGAAGCTAACTTTGGAAGACGATCTGGAAGGTGCACACGCCACCATGAAAGCGATTGCGGCCCAAGGAGTGGATTTCGACAAAGTGACCACCGACCTGGTTACTGCCGGCGTGAAGATGTTTGCCGATGCCTTTGATAAGTTACTCAACGCCGTTAACCAACGCTGCCGAATGGTTGCTGGTCTTCAGTTGAACTCGCAGAGTGTCAAAGTAGCGAATATTTACGACGCTCAGATTCAGGAGATGATGAATGCCTGGAAGGTCCGCGGCAATGTTCATAGGCTATGGGACAAAGACGCCTCTCTTTGGACTGGTGCTGATGAAAGTAGCTGGCTGGCATGGCTCACGATCACCGAACAGCAACTGGCCGGGGTGGAAACGCTAATCGCATTTCAGCAGGAAGTGAAGGCACGGGGATTTCGTAATATTTTGCTGCTCGGAATGGGGGGCAGCAGCCTATGCCCGGAAGTTCTGAAACTTACCTTCGGCCATCAGGCTGGCTTCCCGGAAATTCATGTGCTGGATTCTACGGATCCTGCCCAGGTGAAAGCATTTGAAGCAAAGGTGGACCTTGCCAATACGCTCTGTATTGTCAGCACTAAGTCTGGCGCAACGCTCGAACCGAACATCTTCAAGCAGTACTTCTTTGAACGAATAAAGGAAAAAGTAGGGGCTGACAAAGTGGGCAGCCATTTCATAACAGTCACCGACCCTGGCAAGCAGATGGAGAAGATCGCCACTGCCGATAAGTTTTGGAAAATCTTCCCTGGCCTGCACCAAATTGGTGGTCGCTTTTCTGCACTTTCCAATTTCGGCATGGTTCCCGCTGCTGCTATGGGCCTGGATGTGAAGCAGTTTCTTGAGAAGGCGGATGCAATGGCTGCTGCCTGCTCTCCCTGCTTGCCGATCGCTCAAAATCCCGGTGTAGTGCTGGGGTTGACCATGGGCGTGCTGGCAAAGAATGGCCGCGACAAGATAACCGTTGTTGCTTCGCCCGGCATATTTGACCTGGGAGCATGGCTGGAGCAGTTAATTGCCGAATCCACGGGTAAACTTGGCAAGGGCATTATCCCCGTGGACCGCGAACCTCTTGCACCGGCAGATCACTATGGGCAGGATCGTCTTTTCGCCTATTTACGCCTTGATACTGCTCCTGACGCTGCTCAGGATAGTAGCATGGAAGCGCTCGAAAAAGCTGGCCATGCCGTGGTCCGTATCAATGTGCGCGACATCTATTCCATTGGCCAGGAATTCTTCCGCTGGGAAATTGCCACAGCCGTTGCCGGTGCGGTACTCGGCATTAATCCCTTCGACCAACCCGATGTGGAAGCCAGCAAAATTGCTACACGAACTTTGACAGACGCCTACGAAGCCACAGGCTCGCTTCCTACTGAAACGCCTATCTATTCCGGGGAAGGTGTCTCACTGTTTACAGACCCGGCCAATGCCGCCGAATTGGGAGCGCAACCAAATTTAACAGCCTATTTGCGCGCTCACTTCAACCGCATAAAAGAGAACGACTACTTCGCCCTTCTTGGATATGTTGATATGAACGACCAGAATGAGGCCGCGCTTGAAACCATCAGGGTGAATGTGCGCGACAAACGCAAGGTGGCCACTTGTCTTGGTTTTGGACCCCGGTTTCTACACTCCACCGGCCAAGGTTACAAGGGTGGGCCCAACACTGGCGTGTTCCTCCAAATCACTTGCGATGATGCTGTGGAACTGAAAGTCCCTGGCCAGACCTATACTTTCGGAACAGTCAAAGCAGCCCAGGCTCGCGGCGATTTTGCTGTACTTGCCGAACGAAAGCGCCGGGCTCTGCGGGTCCATCTGGGTAGCGACGTTGCTGCGGGGTTGGCTCTCCTGAGCGAAGCGGCTCATAAAGCACTAAACATCTAGACCTGAATCTAGGGTATAAACCCCTTCGATTACGTAGGTTTACTTGCGTAGGCTGCAGGTACACTTGGACTATGGATTCAGGCATAGCCCAATGTTACTTTAAGGGGAATGAAGTCAAAAGGGATATCGCTGCTTTTTCTAGCCCTGGCGGCGGTTCCCCTCTCGGCCGCTAATTTTTCGTATACGGCGGTGCTTACCGCAACCAGCCCGACTTTCAATCGTCCCAACGACAATGGATTGAATGCTCCCAACTCATTATCGGGAACAATAAGCCCGTATTCGGTTTTCGCATTTCAAGTAAGCTCTAATGACTCCTTCAGCCTAAGGTCTGACGCGGATTCAAACTCCTGGAACAATTTCCTGGTCCTCTATGCCAACACCTTCAACCCTGCGTCACCACTCAGCAACTCCTTACGGGTGAATGATAACTGGTCCAATGGTAATAGCTCACACTCGCGGATTGATGTAAATCTCATCACCGGCGTAACCTACTTTCTAGTAACCACGAATGTTGGATTTCTTCCGCCGCCCGCTCCGTGGATCGCGAACAATTTGATCCAAGCCGGGGGGGCGACCATAATTCCAGTCGCAATAGGGGCAGTCCCGGAGCCTTCCACCTACTGGTTAGTAGGCAGCCTTCTATTGCTGATGGCTGCTCGATGGCGTCAGAAGCCTACCGAATTGGCGAAAACGATAGCGGCATCAAAATGATGTTGGAAATATTGGAAACAATTTCCGCGTCACTCAACCCTGGTGTTGCTTTCAGCTTGTTCCAATCAGGATGATTCACAAACGTCCGCCAGTTCTTCTCGCGAGTCGCTAAGTCGTCATACCACAGCATGTAAGTCAAACTAGGTTGATTGCCACCAAGGGTAGTGGTGCCGAAAAAAACTGGATTCAATCCGGTTTTGCGGAAAATTGCGATCTCTGCATCGTTGAACATTCCAACTTTTTTCTTCAACGTCATGTTGTTATTCGATTCGTAAGTCCGCAGCTCGAACACACGAGGAGCCTTACCCGGAGCCGGAATCTCCATGGTGGGCATGCCGTCGAACGCCCGCAGAATGGACGTTTCGTAGCGCATATAGTTTAGCCCTGGTTGCGAAAAGAACGCTGTCTGCTGCTTCACAAACGCTGTATCGGCACCGACCTTCGCATGCGCCTCTTCATATGCGGAAAGCGAAGCGTGGGCGTAGACGGTAAGCAGGAATGGTGTATCTGGGGCGATCATGCTGGAGAAGAATCCCAATTGCGAGACTCCTGCGCGCTGGAACGCAGGCAACACAGCTTTTTCCAGATATTGCGTAGTGCGCTGGCGCTGGTTATCCGGCGTGTTGCGCAAGTGATATTTGCGGAGTTCGTAAACTTGATTCTTGGGCGTAGTGGCGGCGCTGGCTGCAAGGGGAGCAACAGCGACAGTGGTTACAAGGCGGCGACGGGTCATCAGAGGACACTGTAGCGTACGGCATGGGTCCATCGCAATTCAAGCCAACCATGCTCATTCCGCTACAATCAGTTCTTGGAAACCGAATGCACAATCGCCGCAAGCCTCTTGATTGACGTTGTTGGATATCTGGAGCGAACAGGAATCCCCGTCGCCCATGTCCTCGCTGCACTCCGGCTTGACTCTTCTGTATTCGATCATCCAAATGCCCGTCTTTCGAGCTCCCTAGTAGAGCGTCTCTGGAGTGAAGGCGAACGCCTCGCCGCCGATCCGGATCTGGGCTTGCATACCGCAGAAAACCACAATCCCGGCGCATTGAACATACTCGGTTATGTTCTATTAAGCTGTCGCTCCGTGGACGAAGCTCTGGACCGTCTGGCACAGTACGCTGCACTTTTGAATGATGGCTTACGTGTGCAAGTTACAAACAAGGGAGATCGCACAAGGGTGCAATACGAGGCTATCCCGGTTTCAGGTAACTATCTTGTAACTTCACCACGGCAAGCCATGGAAGCGATGGCCTGTGGAACAGTGGTCACGCTGCGGCGTTTGACAGCAAACACCACCCAGCCGCTTGCCGTATCGTTTCAGCACTCCGCGCCATCTAGTATCAAGGAACATCTACGCATCTTTGGGCCCGTGGTGCGCTTCGATCAGCCCGAAAATTCCATTGAATTCCATTCCGCATACTTGAATACGGATTTACTTTCTTCAAACCCCCAGCTTCTGGAAATGTTTGAAGCACAGGCCCGCCGTTTGCTCGATCAATTGGATAAGCGCGGACCAGTTAGCCGCCGCGTCCTCGCTCAGCTTGCCCATCGCATTGCTGGGGCCACTCCGTCACTCAAAGAAGTGGCCACTGAACTGGCAATGAGTGAACGAACCGTGCAACGAGAACTTCGTATGGAAAACACATCCTTCAGGCAGTTGATCGAAAACACCAGGAAGGAAATTGCAATCCAGCATCTTGCACAACCCGGCGCTTCTGCTACCGAGACTGCTTTCTTGCTGGGCTTTTCTGAACTAAGTGCTTTCACACGCGCTTTCAGGCGCTGGACCGGATCTGCTCCAACCCAATTTCAAACCCCTTGAACTTATAGCCCCCACTCCCAACCAACATGGACCGATCCGTTTGGTCCCCATTTCGCAACTTTGTAATTCGTTCCCTGCAAGGAAGTTTGGCCGGAATATACGCTGTTGTGGGTAAACGCCGCTGTGGGATAAATGTAAAAGTGTTTACCGATGTGGAAGTAGTATCCTCCCGTTACTCCCACGCTCACGGGACGGAAACGGGTCTCTCCAGCAATGCGTTCCGATCGCAGCCGCCAGTTTTGATTCAACACAATTCCACCCAACACCGGCCCGTTCTTCATTGGACCCTTGAACCGATACCCCATACGAAATACTTGAACTGACGTGGATGTGGCCTTCCACTTAGCCCGGTCATAATTGGAATCGCCCTTCAGAAGAAAGCTGGGTACTTCATAGCGTCCAGTTCCAAACGCTACTTGAAAGCCATTGCGCAACGATAGATTCGCAATTCCAGAATAACCCTTCAAAGCGTAGGCCGCCGCGTCGGCTTCAAATGCAATGGATGCTTTTGGCGCTGATTCTTCTTTCGATGCTTGTTCCGTGTTGGATTGCCCAAATGTTGCTGCCCCAGTAGCAAGGAACAGCAGAATCGTATTGATTTTTAAGTTGTGTTTCAAGATCGTTCTCCTTTTTGTGGCACCGGCTCGTGATGCCATTCCAGAATCAGGCCAAAACGGAAAAACAAGAATGATCCAGCGCGCCAATCACTTGACCAATTGCGCCAAAATAGTAAGTCGCTTGATGGTCCGATATAATCATCATTTATAAAGACGTTCCCGAAAGAGGTGGTCGCCGCATGCGAATTCCGTTATTCTTGGCTTTTTCGTCCATTCTGACAATGGCGTGGGGCCAAGCGCCCGATGGCAAAGTTGCCTTTCAAACTCGCTGCTCCGTTTGCCACGGCACCGATGGCAATGGAGGTGAGCATGCTCCCACCATCCTCACCAGCCTGGCAACCAAGAACGATGAAGAACTTACTACCATCATTCGCGACGGCGTTCCGCGCAAAGGAATGCCAGCATTTAAACAATTGCCCGAGGCGGAGGTGGTTCAGTTAGTCGCCCACTTACGAAGCCTGCAGCCCCGTCGCGGCCGCCGCGGATTTGCACCAGTACGCCAGCAGGTGAAGCTCACCAATGGAAAGCAACTGGATGGATTTGCGCTTGCCCGCACCAGCCGCGAACTGCAGTTGCGCACTGACGATCAGAAGATCCACTTATTGCGCAAAGCAGGCGACCAGTATCGCGAAGTAACCAGCCAAGCGGATTGGCCCAGCATGCACGGGCAATTCAGCGGGAACCGTTATTCGCCACTTACTCAGATCAACGCAGGCAACGTGGGCAAAATGGCTGTGAAATGGGTCTTTGCAGTACCGAATGCAGCAAGGCTGCAAGGCACTCCGCAGGTTCACGAAGGCGTAATGTATGTTACTAACACAAACACCGTGATTGCGCTGGATGCGGGCTCCGGCGCTCGTTTGTGGGAGTATTCAAGACCCGCCACCGTGGGCGTTGTGGGCAATGCAAGGTCACCAGGAAACAACCGCAGCATTTCGGTCGCTGGCGACAAAGTTTTCATGCAGACCGATCACGCCCATCTCATCGCCCTGAACCGCCATACAGGGCAAGTGCTATGGGATACGGAGATGGCCGATTACAAGAAAAACTACAACGCTACGGGCTCTCTATTAGCAATCGAAAATCTGGTTGTTGCGGGAACTGCTGGCGGCGAAGAAGGCGTCCGTGGATTTCTAGCTGCCTACGACCAGACAACCGGCAAGGAAGTATGGAAGTTCTGGACCATTCCCGCGCGTGGTGAGCGTGGCTCAGAAACTTGGGATGGCATCGATATTGATCACGGCGGCGGACCCACTTGGCTTACCGGAAGCTACGATCCCGAAACTAAAACAGTCTTCTGGCCAACTGGCAATGCCGGCCCGGATTTCAATGGTGACAATCGAAAGGGCGATAACTTATACACTTGCTCGATACTTGCTCTTGATTTGAACACCGGTAAGTTGAAGTGGCATTTTCAACCAACTCCGCATGACGAATGGGATTGGGACGCCGTGGCCCCACTAGTGTTGACCGACGCAACATGGAAGGGCCAGTCACGCAAGCTGCTTTTGCAGGCTAATCGCAATGGCTTCCTTTATGTGCTGGACCGCACTGATGGGAAAATGTTGCTGGCCTCGCCGATGGTAAAGAAACTCACATGGGCCAAAGGTATCGCTCCCGATGGCCGCCCCATCATGAACCCCAATCAAGTTCCAACCCCGGAAGGCACTCTAATTTGTCCGGCAGTGGAAGGAGCAGCGAATTTCTTCTCCACTTCATTCAACCCGGCAACTGGATTGTTTTATGTGAATACCCTCGAACGCTGCACGTTCTTCACCAAGCGCACCACACCGGAATGGCAAGCTGGCAGAGCATATCAAGGTGGCGGCGGACGTCGTGACCCCGAAGACAAACCACAAAAATTCCTCCGTGCCTTTGATATTGAAACCGGCAAAGTGAAATGGGAAATTCCTCAAGATGGCCCTGCGGATGCTTGGACCGGTACTCTATCCACTGCCGGCAATCTTGTAATTTATGGAGACGATGGCGGTGCACTGGCCGCAGCAGATGCGGTCACCGGCAAGCGTTTGTGGAGCTTTCCGTTCAATGAGTCTTTGCACACCTCGCCGATGACTTACCAATTTGACGCCAAACAGTACGTGTCCATCATCAATGGCAGCGTTGTTTACGTGTTTGGCACCGATTGATGCTTGTAGGCACCTAAGATTTGCAACCCCAGGTCTGCTTGTTGACATCAAACACAGGAATGACCTGGATGCGTTGGGTGCTGCGCTTGGCGGCTGTTTATAACATTTTATGGGGCGGTTTTGTCGTCCTGTTTCCGCTCATGATTTTTGAAAAGGCCGGTCTCCCCGCTCCCAATTACCCGGAGATTTGGCAATGTGTGGGCATGATCGTCGGCGTTTACGGTGTGGGCTATTGGGTCGCTTCCAGTAATCCTTTGGTTCACTGGCCCATCGTACTTGTTGGTCTGCTGGGCAAGATATGTGGGCCTATCGGTTTCCTGCAAGCAGCAATTCTGGGCAGATTTCCATGGTACTTTGGTTGGACCATCGTAACCAATGACTTGATTTGGTGGGTGCCATTCGCACTAATCTTATTGCATGCTAGGCGCTATGGATCTTCTACAGCCTGAACTGACATTGCATAATGCGGCAACGTGGTACATGGCCGGAGTAATTTGGCTCATCCAATTAGTCCACTATCCAATGTTTGAATATCTGGACCGCACCAATTTCCTTCGCAGCCATCTGTTCCATACAAGCGCAATCACTTTCGTCGTACTGCCTCCGATGCTGTTGGAATTGGCCATGGCGATTTACATTTTATGGAATCGCGGTCCGGGTAACTGGCCCGCTGTTGCAGGATTCGCACTCGTAGTGTTTCTGTGGCTGGTGACTGTCCTTGTCATGGTGCCGTTGCATGGACGCCTAGGCGCGGAAGGTTTTCAGCCGGAAGTCCTCCGCGCGCTGGTTCAGTGGAATTGGCTGCGCACGGCGGCGTGGTCGGCGCGGGCTGTAATTGCAGCTTTCTGGCTGTAGTAGCCTACAAGAATCGTTCCATTATCTGACGGCTGTGGATATCCAGTTTCTTCGCATCGGGGATACGATAGCGGATACCTTGTGAATCCTGAATCGTGAAATGATCGCCGCGAAGACGGTGAACATGATCGGAATTTTCCAATTGAAAAGCGGTTCTGCCGCGGTCCGTTTCTACTTGCCATTCGGCAGGCTCACTGTCCGATGGCTTGTTGACAATCCTCAGAATAACCGGGAAAAACTCGCGCAACGCCAGTTCGTCTTCAAGCGTTTGACGTTCAACTGGGGGCACTTCGTCCAGCGATGGAATGAATAACGCTTCACACCCTTTGCTATCCACAATTGAGATGGACTTACGCGGCTCAGTTAGTGGGAAGGCACGCAATACATCCACCCCAGTGTGGCGGATCCCTTTGGCATCAATTAGAATCAGCTGCCCAAATGCGTCGTGCTCCAACTTGAAGTTACTCATGCGGCACCTGCTCCGTCATCGCCTGTATCCTGTAACTGTGCGTTATAGAGCCGCGAGTAAGTCCCGCCCAAAGCTATCAATTGCGAATGCGGACCAACTTCAGTAACCTTGCCCCGTTCCAGAACCACAATGCGATTGGCGTTTTGCAGTGTACTCAGTCTATGGGCAATGGCGATGGTGGTGCGCCCCTTGATCAAGTTATCCAGAGCAAGCTGAATTTCCCTTTCGGTTTCCGTATCCACGCTGGAAGTAGCTTCGTCAAGGATAAGGATAAGAGGATCGATCAATAGTGCACGGGCGATGCTGATGCGTTGCCGTTCGCCGCCGGAAAGCAGTTGGCCGCGTTCCCCCACAATGGAATCGTAAGCATTTGGGAGGCGCAGAATGAAATCGTGGGCACGTGCCGCGCGGGCAGCGGAGACGATTTGTTCATGGGTTGCCTCCGGCCTGCCATATGCGATGTTCTCCGCGATGGTGCCGTAGAACAAAAATGGCTCCTGCAGCACCAGACCGATGTTACGGCGGTACTCACCTACAGGATAGTTGCGGATATCCACGCCATCCACAACGATGGAACCTTCTGTTACATCGTAAAATCGACTAACCATATTGATGAAGGTCGACTTACCTGACCCGCTGGGGCCCACCAGGCCGATCATCTCTCCAGGATTAATGGTCAAGCTAATGCCGCGCAAAATGGGCCGCGTTCCATAGCGGAAACCTATATCCTTGATTTCAATTCGGCCTTCAACCTTAGTAGGTTTCTGCGGATGCAGCGGTTCGGAAACTTTGGGGACGCGATCCAAAATACCAAATACCCTTTGCGCACTAGTAGCAGCACGCTGCGTCGCTGAAAGCATATGGCTGAGTGCATCCAGCTTCGAGTAGAAGCGGCTGATGTAAGCGATGAATGCTGTAAGAACGCCAACCGTGATGGAGTTATCGTAAATGCGCCATACGCCAAAAACCCAAATCATCAACACGCCGATATCCGTAAGCAACGCCAGCACGGCCACAAAGAAGGCCCAAACCCGATTGATCCTGTCATTCACCGCCAGAATGCGGTCATTGGCTTTTTGAAAGCGATCTACCTCACGACGTTCCTGGGCAAAGGCCTTCACTACTCGGATGCCGGGGATAGTGTCAGCCAGAATGCTGGTCATCTCCGACCAGGCCCGGCTGCCGGAGGAGAAGCCGCGGCCCAGATGATCCTGCGTCTTGTGGACCAGATAGGCGATCAACGGAAGCGGGCCAAGAGTGAGTAACGCCAGATAATGGTCAATGCTGATGAGGATCGCCGCAGTCATGATGATCATCAACACGTCAGTTATGAAATCGAGTAAGTAGACCGAAAGGAAGTAACAGATGCGATCAGAATCAGTGCTGATGCGCGAAATCAAGTCGCCGGTGCGCTTGCCACCGAAATACTCTAATGAGAGCGATTGCATGTGAGCATAAGTGCGCGTACGCAGGTCAACGGCAATCCGTTCACTAACGTAAGCCAGCACATAAGTTTGTGCCCAGGTAAGTAACCAGGAAAGAGCCGACGCACCGGCCAAGCCCATCAGGTACCACTTCACTACGTTGAATTCCACGTGCTTGCCGTTCTGATAGGGAATCAGAATATCGTCAATCAAGGGCATGGTGAGGTAGGGCGGGATGAGTCCGGCGGAAGTGCTGGCCACTGTCAGAATAAAGCCAAGGATGGACATGCCCAGATGGTTGCGAGCAAAGCCCATCAACCGCAGTAGCGACTTCATCGGCGGCAAGGCGGTTGAGTTGCCGCATTCCGGACAAGTTGTAAGTTGCGGATCAAACGGGGCACCGCACAATGGGCATTCGTGTTCCATTGATGGAGCAGCAGCGGTTGCAATGGGAAGTCCCCGCTGCAGTGCGTCAAGGCGATCAATGATGCGGCGTACACTTTCAGCACGGCTCACCGTATAGCGCCATATAGCAAGGCGTCCAGTAGCGTTGACCAGTTCCAGTTTGCCGAGGCCCGCGTGGTCCTTCGATCGAAAGCGCGTGTCGGGATCAAGCGCGTAGACTAATGTGGATTGCGGCGGAGTTGTGCCCCGTTGGTTGAGTTCCGTGGCTCGGCTCCAGGTGAAGCTGAGAACTTGCTTGGAAGTAAGTACAACGAGACTTGATTCGTAATTCAAACCATTGTTAAGATCAGGTTCCAGCGAAGTGATGGCAATTTCACCAGGTGCCAGATGCGATTCGATAAGCGGCCTAGCCCAGGCAGGACTGGCGCTCCACGATTCGATGGATGGGGTCATTTAAATGATGGCTCCGTGCGGGGGGCAGCGGATCTTGTGAATTGCATCAGCCTTCAATATTATAAGCCGGGATCCCAATGACCCGTGATTGTATTATTTTTCGCATATATAGCCTAGGAGGCTACATTAATGAGCGTATTGAATCTCGGCGGTTCAGAGAACGGGCACGATCCAGAGGATCACGGAACTTCAAAGCATACTGCAACTGTTCCAAATATTGCTGGCGGTAAAAATTGGACACCGCCACAAGACACGGGTCATGGCAGGACTGTGTTCAATCTTGGGGGAAACGATAGTAGTACCGGCCACCCCTTTGATCAGAATTCACATCTAGTTGGGCGTCTCTACACAATTCCCGAATTGTTGGAACCGGAGCGGGTCACCATTGAAACGAAGGAAGAATTTCCCAAATACAATCCTGGTGAAATGGTTCTGCGGCTAACGCGGGATGCGATTGTGACGCCGACGGTTCAAAATCCCATGGGGTTGCAACCAGCTGTGATCCAATTTCTTGCGATGCTTTGTAAGAACTACGATTTTTGGTGAATTGAATTACTAGTGCAGACTGGCTCCACGATAATTTCGCTATCTTATCATGAATAGGAATTCATTTATTCCATATGAGAATGGAAATAGGATAGCCAAAATGCAGTTGGTCCTCCTTCCGAAATGTCCCAACGCCTAAGCAACCTGTTTTCGAATCTTCCTCGAATAGTTGCCGGATCCGCTGATCGTCGCCGGGGTTGGGGAAGGATGCTGAAAGCACTTGATCCACGGTTAGATTCATGGAATAGTTGTGCTTCCATTGCAGCTTTAGGCCAAAGGCAGCACCCATTTGCCGGAACTCGTTGCAGGTCAGCGCAGCAGCATGGGAAGGGTCCCGCAACTTCTCCATGGTGTTGTATTGGTGCAGCGCTTCTGGTTGTGGAGTGACATCAACAATTGCAATTCTCCCGCCCGGTACACAGACCCGTACCATCTGCTGAAGTACTTTTGCAGGTTCCTGGAAATGATGAAAGGCGTAGCGGCTAGTTACTAGAGTGAAAGACTCATCGGCCATTGGCAGAGGCAGCACCTCGCCTAAATACCACGATAAATTAGTTAAGTTCTCTTTTGATTGACGATCGCGGCAACGTTCGATCATGGCTGGAGTTACGTCTATCCCAGAAACATGATGAGCAATGCGGGCAAGATGGCAGGCAACAATTCCAGCACCACAGGCAACGTCAAGAACACTGTCTTGCTCGGACACCTGACAGGCTTTTTCAAGTAACTCCATGGCGCTGGATTCCGACAGTGCGGGAGCAGTGGCGAACGTTTCAGCCTGCTTTGTGAACTGATCTACAATCAGTGCGGTGTGTTTCGAAGGTGGCCGGTCCATAGACAATAGTATGAACCGGCACTTCGTCACAAGGCTATATAGCTAGAATGTTAGCTTTGCCGGCGGCGGTACAAGGCGATTCCAGTAAGACCCGCACCCAACATGAACATCGTTCCTGGTTCAGGGATGTTTCCACCACCACCGCCGACGATTCCAGTCATTTCCTGCGTGATTGGTGCCAACCCCTGAAGGTTCAATGGGCTGTTGTAGATCCTGAAATCGGACAATTGAGCAATGGTTGTGGTCATTGCTTGCGTTTGCGCCAGCGAAAGCAATGCTGTCGATTGTACAGTCATTGGCCCAGAGCCGTCCACTACAAAACGATTCGCCCTGACTACATCTGCATCCAGCGAGGCGTTCGCATAGGCCATTTTATCCAACAAAGCGACCAGCTTGTACTTTTCTAGTGCTTGAGCAAGCGTATTACCCGCTCGAATTAAGGCAACCTGTGATGTGCTGGTAAGATCGGCCAAGCCGTAAACCAAGGATGTATAGGTGTTGCTGGTGATGTTTGGAAAGAACTGATCACACAAAAGTTTCTGCCCAGTCACACCGTCAATGGTGAATATTGAGAATCCAGGGTTCAATCCTCCCGTATTGGTAAGTGTCTGACTGATTACCGCGCTCCATGCGGAGCAACTGAGCACCAAAGCCAAAAATAGTTTTTTCATAAGTGTACTTGTTCCTTGTAAGTTAGTTCACCCTTAGGGGTGGGTTTTTAAGTTCGTTATTAATTTCGGATCGGAGATCGAACAATTCCGGCCCATTGTCTTTTGAGCTGCTTGAAGCTAGGCCTTTAGCGAAACCAGTTTGCGTGAAACAGTTTTCCGCCGCAGCCAAACCAAAACAGAGAGTCCAAATGCCGTACCAATCATGCTTGGTATCTCTGGAACCGCTGCAAAAGTGTAAGTTTCAATACTTCCTATTTCGATCGCAGTTGAAGTCAAAGCACCAAAAAGATTAGCCGTACCGCTGCTTCCCCCGCCATAGCTGAACTGGTTCAATACTCCCAATGACAGGCTATTTGCTCTGAACCCAATATCGAATCCCCAACCAAATGACGGGCCATAACTCAAATCGCGATAGGTTTGGTATTGGCCATCAACAGTTGCCGTTATTTGGCGCTGGAGCACTCTAGTGGAAAGATCGAAAATGAAGGCAGTTCGATCAAATGTATTACGAGTAACTACTTGGCCTCCAAGCGATTGCCAGCTTTGAGGATTGTAGCCGCCAATTAGCTGATACGGCCCCGTGGAGTTTTCAACTCTGGCCGTAATTAACGTGAATGTTGGCCCCTGATTATCCACCGCCGCGTGCCAAGTCATTGTGGTGTCGCCTGGCCTGAAAGTGTAGATATTCGAAAGATTTAACCCGCTAGCTCCAAACCAGGATGCCAATTGATCAGCATTGGAATTACTAAGCAAAGAGCCGCCTCTAACAACGGAAGTGGCATAAGTCGGTGTTACCGTGGCAATGGACACAACTAACGCAATGCTACTGCTCAACAAACAATTACTTATCTTCAAGAGTTCCTCCCAATTGAATAAAGCGTGAGGAAACGTGATGTGCCACGGAGAATGCCAAGTTACTGGCGTCATGCCATAGCGCCGCTATTAGCGGCTTTCACACGTTTCCTGCGCTGTGGTTCGTGCAAGAGGGGGAGGAGGCTGCACTACCGATAGCAACAGTAACATGACTATTAGTCCAATGTAAATCATTTTTTTTCTCTTTCGAAATGTGAGTTACTCAATCATTGCTTTAGTCACAAAAATTGAGGGGTCTGGTGTAACTATGGGACTAAGTAACTGCGTGAAAATGGAAGCGTTTAAAGACGCGAGTCAGCGGAAGCCTGAGATGGACGGACCCTTTGTCAAAGCGTACAGAATTACTGAAACGCGTGAACATAAGTCCGCGAACACCTGCCAGACTAAAGTGCGGTGTGAATATACAGGTGCCAATGAATACGCTTGGCACTCAAGGCAACAAAAAACATTGCCTTAGCAAAATGTTTTGGGGGAGACAATCGAATATTAGCAGACGAGGCGCGGTTTGACTAGAAGTTTTTTCTGCCCACTCCTTAATGCGCAAATAAATTGAGCCACCCTGCATGGCAACAATTTGCTGCCATGAGGCGTGCACTGTCAAAACATTGGGGGAGCTACTTTAGGGGAGGAACGCAGGGGGAGACCACAAATGGGGAATACAAACTACTTTGATTAGAGTGTCCACCATTTTGTTCATTTTTTCAAGTTCTTTTCGAACAAGTTGAAAATTCTTTTGTATTCATCCGCCCAACTGCTAGGCTGCACAAACCCGTGATCCTCCACTGGGTACATTGCTGCTTCCCAGTTTTCCTTGCGCAGTTCAATCAGCTTCTGCACAAGCCGCACGGTATCCTGAAAATGCACATTTACATCAACCATCCCATGGCAAATCAAGAGAGCGCCTTCTAGCCCGGCAGCGTGATAAATGGGTGAAGACTTGCGATAGGCCTCAACATCCTTTTGGGGCAAATTCAAAATATTGGAAGTATAGCCGTGGTTGTAATGCGACCAGTCAGTAACGGGACGCAATGCGGCACCGGCAGCGAAAATGCCTGGCTGAGTGAACATTGCCATCAAAGTTATGAAGCCACCATAGCTGCCGCCGTATATGCCGATCCTCTTAGCGTCCACTCCCTGATTTGCAACCAGCCATTTGGCACCATCCAGTTGATCGTCAAGATCCTTGCCTCCCATAAAGCGGTAGATAGCGGTTCGCCAATCCCGCCCGTATCCTGAAGATGCTCTGTAGTCCAAATCCAGAACTGCATAGCCCCGCTCAACCAAATAGTGATGGAACATATTTTCGCGATAATAGCTTGACCAGCCGCGGTGCACATTCTGCGCGTATCCTGCGCCATGGACAAAAATTACGGCTGGTCCACCTTTCTTGAAGTTTGTTGGCTTGAAAAACTTTCCTGGCACCGTTGCTCCGTCGCGCGCTGGAATTTGTACGATTGGTTGATCCAACCAGGCATAACTCCAAAACTCCGGTGCTGGTGAGTCGGTCAACTTAACCGAAGATGCTGTTGTACTGGTGCCAGAAACAAACAATTCCGGTGGCTTGTTCACATAGGAATAAACATCCGCCATCCACTTTTCGTCTGGAGAAAGAGTAACTGCGTGTCTGCCCGCTGTTTGAGTCATTCTGGTTCGCGGCCCACCTTCGGTTGACATGGAATAGAAATGGAACTCGTAAGGAGATACTTCACTGGTGGTCAAGTAGAATTTTGACTTATCTTCCGATAACTTAACTCCTGTCACTTCAAATGCCCCGGAGGTCAATTGCTTTGGTTCGCCGCCATCGGCAGAAACCCTATATAAATGCGAATGCCCATCCCTTTCCGACTGAAAGTAAATATCCTGCCCATTCTTCGTCCAACCTAAAGTAGACATTCCAGGCCCGCCAATCCAGGCATCGTCGTGCATCGCAATGATCACCTTCGTCTTTCCAGAAACGGGATCCATCGAAAGAATCCACCGATCTTTGTTGTCAGTCGAGCGCGCTTGCAGCACTACCTTGGAACCGTCCTCATTCCAAACGGGTGCAGCAAGTTGAACTGCTCGCTCAACCAGTGTGGCCTCTTTCATTTCTCCTTCCTTAAGAGGTGCAGGCGTCATTTGCCCATGTTCCACCCACTTCATTTCGCCGGAAGTTGCACCAATAATCGCAATACGACTTTTACTCTGCGTATCCCCAACGTTTCCACGCGAAGGGATTTGCTCGGTGTAGGCAGATTCGGTCACAAAGTTGGGTATGGCTGCAGTTTTTGCTCCGTCAGTGGTTTCGGTTACTGAGGCGATAACCCATTTTTCATCAGGAGAAAGTTCAAGCCCACTTACAGTTTGCCGCGCAGTGAGTGTGAATGGTTTTCGCGGATTTTCGGTCTTCTTCTTTGCTTCAGCTTCCTCACGCCTCTTTGCCCTCTCACGAACAACATCAAGAAAGTCCCGTTCTTGCTTTTTTAGAAACTCTTGACTTTCGGTGCCCTTCTGTTCTTCGCCAATACTTACTTGGGAAGCTGCTCCCCCCCTTCCTCCTCGACCAACTTGGGTAATTGGCGTTGGCGCTGTTCCAGCCGTCCTAATGTCCGTCATCTGAATGACTAGGGGAGCATCCAAAGACATCACAAACAAATTGTTGTTTCGGACAAAGCTGATTCGTTTTTCGTCTTTCAGGAAGTGTGGCTGTGCCTCCACCTCGGTGGTTTTCGTCAATTGCTGACGTTGCCCTTTTACGTGATCGTATCGGAATAGGTCACCGCCATCCGCAAATACGGTCCACTTCTTATCTTTGGTTGTGTTTCCCGTTAATGGTGGTACTTGTTTAGCTTCCGCGTCACTCAGCTTTTTCAAACCGCTTCCATCTCGGCTCACTTGGTAAGTGTCAAGAGGAGCCTCAATAGCATCGGTGTGACGTTTCCATTGAAAATATAATTTGGATCCGTCGAGCGACCAGCGCACGGATTGCGGCTCGTAGCCCACTAAGCCGGGGCCCCGCATAATAGTGTCGATACTAAGTTCCAGTTTGGATTTGTTGGAAGGAGCAGCCTGGCCAAACATGGCCGATTCGGGAGTTAGCAACAACAGGACAAGGGTAACGGCTATCAAGGATCGGGGAGGAGTCATGATCCCTATAGGTTACAACTTTCTTACTCTTCCGGCGGTCTCATTCAACAGTTGGTTCAATCGCGAACGATTGAGTAACTTACCGCGAGAGATTACTGCGCGTACGGTTCTTGTGTTGCGGATATCTTCAAGCGGATTGCGATCCAGTAACACCAAATCTGCCACCTGCCCGATTTCAATCGAACCTTGTTTTCCTTCAATTTCGTAAAAGTGCGCGGGGTTGTAAGTTGCGATGCGTAGAGTTTCCATTGGAGAAAAACCTAGTTTACTCGTATAGATTTCTAATTCCTGGTGCATGCTGAAACCTGGATAGATGAAAGCAACGGCAACATCAGTACCAGCCAGAAACTTTACTCCTTCCTCCCGCATCTGCTGAAAATCTCTGTAGAAATTGGTGAGCTGATTCCGCAAAACACCTTCCATTTTCGATTGTTCTGGATCGTTTTTCTCTTCAACTTGCTCTCGCCAATCTGACAAAAGATACCCGCCAATATAGCGACGCCTAGGATCCAACTGCCCGCGCTCATCAGCTAACAGGGCCTTTGCCCGCTGATAACCTACCAGAATTGAACCTTCGATGTTAGTCAACGTCGTCGAGATCCATGTGCCCTCATCACGCATTGCCCGAAATAATTTCCGTCGCTCAGTCTCATTCATCTGATCAAGCGGCGGATAGGCTAATAGATGTTCAACGCTTTGTAACTTACCGACTAGTTCGCGCGGACTCATAACCGCATGACCGGTCAACTTCAATCCAGCTGATTTTGCGGCAGCAGCCATTGCCGTGAACGTCTCGGCATCGTCCACCGTGCGCACCTTCACATGATCCACACCCATGCGCTTCAATTGTTCAATCGCCATCCGAGCATCGGCTGGATTGGCAACAGGGAAACGCACGCGATCAACGGGTTCTACTCCTCCTTCGCGTTTCATACGATCCACGTTCGCCTTTGATTCCAGAATGCGTCCACTTAGTTTGATGCGTGGGCCGAGTAGGCTACCAGATTCTATCTGTCGTCTCCACGCCATGACTTCTTCTGGATCACTCCCCATGTCACGCACGGAAGTTACGCCATTGGCCAGGAAGAGTGGAAAGCTGTTCACTCCTGCCTTAGTCAGATGCACGTGGCAATCCCATAGCCCTGGAATTAGGTAGCGTCCCGTACCATCAACTCTTTGGTAATTCTTGGGAACGATAGTCGAATTCACAGAACCAATTTTCTGTATTGTATCTCCGACAATCAGTACCGTTGATTGCGGCACAACTTTTCCGGAGCGAGGATCAATCACAGTAACATTGCGAATGGCTACTTGCGCGATTCCTGACTGGACAAAGAACAGGCAGCCTGTAACACAAGCTAGTAAATTCCACATTCAGCCATGGTACATCGCGAAAACTTGATGGCGTTTATCGGCGATCCCTTATAGGGTCGATTGTAAATGGTAGAGGGTTGCTGGTGCCGACCCCAGGCGTGGTCAAGGAAACATTGACTGGACCCACAGTTGCCCCCACAGAAATATCGAAAATCGCACTGACCACCGTTGAACTGGAAAGTACATTACTGATCGTGATACCTGGAATAGGATTCAAAGTGGCCCCAGTCAAATTGGTTCCACTGAAGAAAACCGTAAGAGACGTTCCCTGTCTGCCGCTGCTGGGACTGAGTGAAGATATGGATGGGCCAGTGCCAGTAATATTAAAAGCCACGGGGTTGCTGGTGTTGCCTCCAGCTGACACTGTGACGAAACGGGAACCAATTGTGGCGTCTGACAGTATGTTCAGTGTCGCCGTAATTTGATTGGCGGTTGCAGTTACCCCAGTGATCGTGACCCCTGCAATGGGATTGATCACAGCACCGGTCAAGTTACTCCCAAAGAGTGTAACCGGAAGAGTCGTTCCCGGGGATCCACTCGATGGATTTATTGAAGTCAGGGTTGGGCCAGTTCCTGTCACCTGAAATGTTATTGCGTTACTGGTTCCGTTCCCAGTGGTCACCACAACGCTCTTTGAGCCAAGAGAAACAGCGTTGAAGGTTGCCGATATTTGATTGGCCGAGGCGATCACGTTGCTGATTGAAACACCGGTGATTGGATTGATGGATGCTCCGGCTAAGTTCTGCCCAAGGATAGTAACAACCACGTTTTGGCCTTGGCCAATTGTTGGAGGAGTGATGGCTGTAAGTATTGGAGGAGGGTTAAGATTGGGGATACCCGGTAGCACATCAAAGCTTAGACTATTGCTGATTCCCAATCCGGTTTGTACTGTGAATGAGTTTCTGCGGCTCGCGAAATTGGAAATGGTGAATGTTGCATTGATCAGGTTGCCGTTAACCACAGTGATTCCAGAAACCGAAATTGCACTATCCTGCATTCGAATGAATGTTGGATCCGTAAAGTTGCTCCCAACGATGGTCACGCCAAAGGAAGATCCTAACGCTCCACTGGGTGGGTTCACGGAAAGCAGCGTGGGTGGCCCAGCAGCGGGATTGATGGTGAAGGTGACAGGGTTACTGGTCCCACCCAGAGTAGTAACAGTGATCGGCATTGGTGCCGGCGGCGCATCTGCCGCGATGTTGAAGGATGCTGTGATCTGATTAGCAGTAGCTACAACTCCGCTCAACCGGATACCAGCGCCGATGTTGATCGTGGCTCCGCTCAGATTGCTACCTGTGATGGTCACAGGAATAGTTACTCCGCGTAAGGAACTGGAAGGATTGATTCCAGTTAAAATCGGTGCCAATGGAGTTACATTAAATATCAGGTCGTTACTAATGCCATCGGCTGTTGTTACTGAGAAATTCCTGCCACCAAGTGAAGCGCTTAGTCCAGCTGTGAATGTTGCTGTGATGAGTTGACTTGTGGTCACAACGTTACTAATCGTCACACCGGGTATGGGATTGATGGTTGCTCCGTTCAAATTGAATCCTGAAATTAATACTTGTTGCGAGGAGCCAAGCGAAGCTGTATTCGGGCTGACCGAAATCAGAACAGGGTCAGTAAGGCTCATAGCACAATAGCCGTCGCCAACATTCACCCAGTTTTGCTGGATCATATAGTCTCGCGCACCCAGACGCACATTTGCTTTTGAGCCATTGCTCAAAGAGTACATGTGACCGAAGGTCCAGGCACACTTATCAGCGTTCTCGTCACCGTAGCTGTCAAACCACGCGTCAATTTTCGGATCCGTAACCGCTTCAACTAATTCGTGGGCTACTACGTTCACCATTGCGTCCGCAGGAGGATTGTTATTAGGGCTCGTGGCCGATTGAAAGGCGCAATTGTCCAAACCTTGAGTGGCTTTATTTCCCACGACAGAGTATTTGATATCTGTAGTGCCAATAACGGTGTAATCGTGGTACCCACAGTAACCTGATGATTCTACGACATCTGAAGATGTCAGTACAAAATAGACGCCATTAGCGTCACTGGGCAGTCGGCCGCTGGTGATGGCCAGGGTAACAATGTTGACGGCTCTCAACTGGCCAATCACAGCTCCTGGTCCTTGGGAGTAATTGTCTATAGTCGAACCGGCGAAGGATACTGATCTGCCCACACGCCTGCCCGCTGAATCGTAATAACCTGTGTTGATTGCATAGTAGGGAGATTCACCAATGGATGTCGCAAAATCCTGGAGAATGTTCATACTTGCTTGATCCGCTGCCCAATTTCCATACCAGATGTAATAGATGTGCGTGGTTCCCAACATAATGGGCCCACCGTGATATGTGATGCGTGGACCTTGAGTTTGCGTGGGTAGTGGCGCACTGATTCCAGTGAGTTTTGGCCTCAGGTGTCCGCTCAATGGTTGTTGAGTGGAAAGATTTTGGGAATAAAGTGGCAGCAACAATAGTGAAGCTGCAAGAAGTCTGCGGAATGAAGCCGATTCTACCAGTAGTAACATACGGGGCGATAGTACCATGACTTTTGTCTTAACATCAATAAAAAGATTAGTTGTGGACTAGTTACTAACATTATGGAAATGTTACTCCGGATCTGTTTGGCATCAATAAGAGAGCATAAACTAATACAAGAAGATTCAAAAGAAGTTACTTCATGCTGCTTAGATTGACGCAAATGGTGCAAAGTATTCATTCTGAAAGCTTTTGACGAAACACTTTTGCCGCATCAACAAAAGGAAGAGTCATTGAATAGTAAGCTCATTCAAATGTGAGGTTGGTCCCGGGTTAGTCTGCATCAGAGCGGCCTAAGCGGGCGATTGTACGCTCAAAGACGCCGGGATCGGTGAGGGTGTTCCGCTCCATGCAAGCCCGGACGCTTCCATCGGAAGCACAACGGTTTGACTGAATTTGGGATTCGCGGGATCGCCCCGGACCTTGTGATATTCCGAGAAGTGGAAGACCGCGATCTGATCGCCCAGGCTTGCCGGGGTGAAGTGGAGGCCCATAACATATTGGTCTCACGCTGGGAGAAGCGCGTCTTCAATTATCTGCTGGTGCTGGTTGGCCATCGTGAAGAATGCGCTCGACCTCACCCAGGATGTAATGCTGAAGGGATATCAGAACCTGTGAAGACTGGACGATACGGATCGTTTTGGTGCCTGGTTGTTCCGCATTTAAACGCGAGTCCGTCGAGGATCCCACGTGGTCTTAGTTAGACCCCATGCACGCAAAGAAACTGCATGTATGAGAACCATTTTAAACTCTGCAACATATCGTGAGTGTTCTCCGCGATGCAGATTCCTGGGCCGAAATGGAATTCCTACTTTTGTTGTAGATCCGCAATCGCCTGGAGTAAAGATTTAGTGTTTCGGTTTATCAAGGTCATGATTTTTGAGGTGCAGACTGCCGCGATTAGACCGACACCGATGAGAATCGTCACTTCCAATTTTAGTTCCGGGCTGGGGCTCCGTTCAGTCAGCAAGATCGCGGCCACGAAGGCCAGGACCGTCGCTACGATCTGCTTGATCCGTTGATATTTTTCCGACTTTTCGACGTTTGCCAGCGCTTTGCGGATGAACAGTTGTTCGTCATTGCTCATGGTTGTCTCCTTTGACAAATTTACGGATCGTTGCCACCCCGTAGGAGAGCCGGGATTTGGCAGTTCCGACGGGGATATCGAGTACTGCAGCCGTCTCGTCCAACGAAAGATGTTGCTGATAGTGAAGCAGGAGGACGGCCCTGCTGGCCGGGGATACGCGATCCACCAACCTCAGAAATTCACTATCGAACTCCTCTTGCCCATTTGAGCTGTTGACACCCAAAGAGCGAATCACTTCAGGATCTTTTTCAAATTCGCGCCAGCGTTTCGCCTTCTTCAAATGGACAAACGCGATGCGTGTGGCAATACGGAAGGTCCACGCCCTGAATACTCTCGGCTCTCGAAGATGCTTAATCTGCCGGTAAATCTTAAACGCAACTTCCTGCAAGATGTCGTCCGCCTCCGATTCACCTGCAAGATTGGCCACGTACTTGCGCACTGGCCCATGGATTCTTCTCAACAGTTGTTCAAAAGCGTCGACGTCACCATATTGAGTTCGCGTTACGAGGAGGGTTTCTCCCTCGCTATCCATTAAAGCTGCCATTGTGAAGCACGGCCTGATATTGCCCGACCTTATTCTTGCTGACCACTCATCTTTATAGAGGGGCTGTCGCAACTAAAGTGTTCGTAGAGGGCAATCCTTTATTTCACCACCACCCCAGGATCGCCCCACACCCCTCCAATTCCCAGCGGCGAATTCTTGCATGCCACGAGGCCGCCCCAGCTTTTGTCGGCAAGCTAAATCAACGCCCAGCATGACGCGACGTACCCGCGTTACCATTTCATACTCAAGGGCGAGTATCAGGGCAAAATACATCGTCAAACCAGGCTTCGTCGAAGAGGCCATCGCCGGTGGATACAAATTCACATAAGAATTCCTGAGCAAACAGGCGCACCCTAGGCTGGCCTTTTCTGCTTCTAACTGCTCTGGTTTGAAGCGCGGGCATTCCGTGGCAAGGGACTACAACGCGACGTCAATCCTCAGTGCCTTCGGTGAATTCCCGATAATAGAATCCGTCTTGCTCCCTGGGGGTGGAGAGCGGCCATATGGAGCCGTTTTTCTGGGTGAGTATGGGACGGTTAGATTCCGGAGGCTTCGTCAATCACCAACATGGTGACACGGAAAAGCCGCGAATGTCGTCAGGTGAATTTCCGGAAACGGCGACAATGCGCGAGCGGTTGGGAAGTACCAGCGATTGGCGATTGATGCCGTCGCCTTGGGGCTTAATGCCGAGGCGTTGGGCCAGGTCTTGAGTTTTTTTGAGGAGCTCGGCGTTTTGGCAGAGCGTGGGACCGGCGACGATGCCAAGGGATTCGGGGTTGGGTACAGCGTGAAAGAGTAAAGCAACTGCCGCCATCCAACTTTTGCCCCATTGGCGAGTGCAATTCAGAATCACGCGTCGGCTGGGACCAATGAGCAGTTCGCGTTGCTTGTCTTCGAGCATCACACCCTAGGGCGTCTTCGGCGAAGGCGACGATGCTGGTGGGCTCGAGGTCAGCGGCGTTCCTCATTATAAGGGAGCCTATGGGTGTTGAAGCGGGTTGCTGGCGATTTGCTGTTCCGATTTCTGTTCTCATCCCGCGACTTTACCAGCCCCTGTTTGAACGGCAACAGAAGTAAAGCTGAAATGTTGGTAACGACTTTATTATGAATGACTTTGGATTTGATCTGGTGGTGAATGATAAAGTTCGCATCACTCAGGCGGGGAGAAATGCAAGTGGGAGACAGAAGCTGTGCCGGCCGCCTGATTGATGGGAACCTGCAGTGTGCCGGAACTTGTCTGCCACGATGCCGCACAAGACGACGAAGATGGCGGCCATCCGCCAACCAGGAGCTTTCAAAATTGCCTTTTGAAATTCGCCCGGCGTCAAATTCAAGCTGCCCACAGCACAAGCGCTAAAGCGGCCCAAATGAAAGTCTTGATTGAACGCAGTCCCACAAACTTATTACAACTTCTGAACCATTCCAATTTGCTATGCCCCTTATACTCAACTCATGAACTTTAAACAAACTACCCCCCTGCTAGCCGTCTTTGCTATGGTTGCACATGCGCAAATCGCCACGGTACGCACTTCCGGCCAATATGATACAGACGGTACAGTGCTTTATAGTGTCTACGTCGCCACAAGCGCACAAAAACTAACTGGTGTTGCCGTTGGCGGCACCGTTCCGCTCGGCACCCGTTTTCTTGAGGTGGTCGACCTTCCGGCCGGAGTCAGTTTCGAGGGCGTGCGTGACAACGTCGCTGTTTGGGGACTCAAGGAAATCCCTGCCGACCGGTTGATCGGCCCTTTCACTTTCCGCGCTAAACCAGACGGTGCCGCGCCGGTAATCGCCGAACCTTCGGCCGCCGTATCCTATCAACAACCCGAACCGGGCCTGGCCGAATACGCGGGAACACAGAATCCGCTGGTTCCCACAGAGCCCAAGGGTTCCTTAACGTTCGATCAACGGGGCACGCTCAACGACAAGAACGAAAACGCCCCCGTTTATGTGGCTAAAACCGGGGTGCTGTTGTTCGTCCCGGAAGGAGCTGTTCTAACGCAGACCACCTTCACCGTAGAGCGCCAGGCGATCGACGAAAGCAGGCTTCCGAAGACCGATGTGCCCTTGTGGTGGTGCGGACTGTATGCGGTGAGTGTCAGCCCGTCCATATCTTCTTTAAAGGATTTCGGCATCGCTTTCCCAACCCGCCGGAACGTGCCGCTTGGAATTCCTGTGACAATTTCGAGCAATACTGACAATGGTTTCGTCAAAGCCAGCGACCCGGTTCGCGCTATTGGATTTGGTGGCGGAGGCTTCGGAAGCCCTTTCTGCATCCCCTCCGGTTTTGGCCAACTGGCGTGCCGCAGCAGCGGCGGCTTTGGCGGAGGTTTCGGCCAATTTGGATTCGGCGTTACGGTGGCCGATCGGACTGCTTCGAGTGTTTCCGGTGCCCAACTGTCGAATGCGTTCAATGTGCCGACAACGCCGACAACGGCCATCCAGGACGGAACGAGTAATATTATCGCCATCCTGATTGGTAGACGCTAAGCCAATGGAGAGGGGCGTTTGGGTGACGCCCCCTCTGGTTCACCTACAGCCGCAGCGTGGCTTTGGCGACACGAGAACCAGTGATTTCTGCGAGCAGCACTTCGGTTATGGCGAACTTGAGCAAACCCGTGTTGCCTCCACCGACGTTGAGTTGATGTTTCCCAGGGACCCGAAGTTATTGCCAGCGAAGCTGGTGCTGACGTAGGTATCGGCAGTGGCCGGAGCTTCGGTTGCATTAGATTAGTGGTCGTGAAAGTCAGGAGAGCCAAGTGTGCAAGGTGATGGATTTGCATGATTGTGCCCGTTGAAATCGGAAGCTACTGAAATTGCAGTGGGGTTGCGACCTTCAAAGGGTTGCCCCTGGCCAAGATGCCCAATTGCGACAGCGTGATCGGGGTTAATCTACACCGCAATGTACTTGCAGTCAGACCCCGAAAAACTCCGGCCACAACCCCTTTGACTAGCATTCTAAAAAACTTAGCCATAGCCCTCCCAACCCTTCTGCTATCCTGAACCGGCATGGGAACAGGCGACAAACGCAAACAAACCTCGCGCCTCAACGCGTTGAAATCAACTGGCCCCAAGACCCCCGAAGGCAAACGCCGCTCTGCGCATAAGTGGTCCATGCGGAATTCGAATCCATCACTCCTGATCCCCTCTACACCTTGCCGTTGTTGCCCTCCCAGGAGCATGGCGACGGGCTAAACCAAATTGCCCGCCAAGGTCGCTGTTTGCTCTCTCAGTATGAAAAGCTAACGCAGCAGCTTCTTACCATGCGCCAACTATTTCCACCATGCCGCGCTCCCTCCCATCGCCAAGTCAACCGAACCTGTTCCCAATATGGACTCCGGTACAACCGCAAAAGCCCATAGGCCATGGGAAGCACAATGGTTTGACTGAAAGTAAGAGTTCGCGGGATTTCCCACCCTCCCTCCAAATCCCCTTAAAATAGGAAATCAGATGACGAACAGACTTTTATCCTTTCCCGTTCGTCTTTTAGAACAGAGCCGGACCTTGTCATATTCCGAGAAGTGGAAGACCGCGATCTGATCGCCCAAGCTTGCCGGGGCGAAGTGGAGGCCTATAACATATTGGTCTCACGCTGGGAGAAGCGCGTCTTCAATTATCTGCTGCGGCTGGTTGGCCATCGGGAAGATGCGCTTGACCTCACCCAGGATGTAATGCTGAAGGGATATCAGAACCTGCGAAAACTGGACGATGCGGATCGTTTTGGTGCCTGGTTGTTCCGCATTGCTCATAA
>JAYUSZ010000234.1:0-10301 GCA_043755435.1 Bryobacterales bacterium
TCTTGCACCAGGATGAGCGTGTTGAATGGCAGATTCAAAGTCCAAATAGGCCGCTGGTCCAGTGCGTGCAAGGTGTCCCCAACACTCCCAATCCTCGAAGGTTTTCGTATTTGGATTGAAGTGCACTGCGTTTCCGGCTTGAACTCTGCGGATCATTACACTGGATGTAAGCACGTAATTGGTATACATTTCACCGTAGTAAATACTGCCGATGTAATACGTGAATTCCGACGTACCGGAGGAAAACGTGTTGGGGAGGCACTCCATGATTTCGCTCCACGAGCGGGAATCGGTATGCCAATATTGCAGCGATTTATGTTCTGTACGGTCACCCAATTGGCGGCCAAAATCGGTGAATGAGAAAAGGACTTCTGGCTGGGCCTTCATGAAGCGGCGCTGCGAAAGAGTTTTGCAGGGCAGCCATTCGTCGTCCGAATCAAGAAAAGCCAAAAGTGTTTTAGTAGCTAGCTTTGCTCCATTGTTCCTGGCACCGCCTGCCCCTTCATTTGGTTGACGGACAACTTTAAGTCGCGGATCCTTAAACTTGCTGAGTACTTGCTGAGTATTGTCTGAAGATCCGTCGTCAATTACGATAACTTCATCTTGCGGTAGAAGTTGCTTGAGAACGGAATTCAGAGCACGGCTAATCAAATGCGCTCGATTGTAGGTGGGGATCACTACGCTAGTACTGAGTTCTCGGTGGGGCATATGCGGGAAGAGGGGCTAGGTGGAACAAGCCGACGCTTGCCTGACTTTTTGTTCCCATTCCAAGCGGACACTATCGGGTCCCTGCGAGATGGCGACAGCTGTCAGGCAATAGGCAGGGGCATTCAGGCAGCGACCAGTTTCTAGGGAAAACTCCCAACCGTGACCATCGCAAATTAGCACATCGTTTTCGACCATGCCGCCGGACAAGGGCCACTTGGCGTGAGGGCATACATCTTCAAATGCGGTGATTCCCTCAGGCGTGCGAGTAACTACCAAGGCCATGGACTCATGCTCAACGCGCACGGCTGTATTGAGGGGAAGTTCGGAAAGTTGGATATTAATGTGCGGCATACCAGTCGTGTAATTTCTTTGGATCAGGTTCGTATAGGAAATGATAAAGCGGTTCGTTGTATTCGTCGGGACGTCTTGAGGCTTTGAATCGAAGTGATAGAAGCAGATCCTCAAAAAAGGGCTCTGTACCATTCAAGAACGGGTAGATTAGTTTGTCTTCTACTTCAATACGGTAATTCCAATCATCGGCTGCACCGGGCTGGATGTAGGAAGTTCCAGTGGCCTTGAAGTCAATCGTCCAATCGCCGCCTTGGGGACCACTTATACTGAAAAGCAGTTTTGCACTGATGCGATCCCGTACTGCTTGTGTCTGTGCCGCAACCATAGTTTGGAAGTGATTGGTTAACAATTGAGCGAGATCGGAGCCTGCCGGCGATTCGGCGGCACGGGCGGCCGCGATGGAAGATGCCATGCGAGCAGAGGCCTGACGAATGTACTCCATTCTTGGAACTCGGAAGGATGCAGGCGCATTGGATTGGTAACCGGTGTTGCTGTCCCAATAATCTGTTGTTGCCATGTAGAGTCCTTTAGATGGCAACTGGGCGGCGCTGATGGCCTCGACGGCTAGAACGGGATCGACAAAAATTCCCTCTTCTTCGGTGTTCAAATGAAGCAGTTGAGGATCAAGTACAGTACAGGGACCAGCGGCTGGGACGGCAAAGCGAGGCTTGGTGAGTTTCACTCTTTGGACGAGGCTACGAAGCAATGATTTGCGGCGGCGTTGTACCAACTCTCTTTTCATATCGCCGGGATAATCATAAAGCATGGGGTACCAATTTGCGCCGGAAAACATGTAAAATCCAATGTCGATCCCCAATTCACCGACACGTTTCAAGTCATCGAATGCGAGTTTACAGTCGGTTTCATTAAAGACTCGAACGCCTTCATATTCGACCAGAATCGCTGAGTCGTTGGTGTATTCGGCCGTGCCAAAGATGATGGCTGTAACGCCGTTCAAAAGTTGTAGAGTTTCGCCGGATGGGCATTCTCGAATATTTGTAAATCCTAAGGATTGGAGATAGTTCCGAAATTTTGGAGTGGAGAACTTACAGATTAGTATTGGTATGTTGGCCGGGAAATGTTGCAGAGTGGCTGGGTCCATGTGATCAAGGTGTTCATGGGAAATGAAAAGATAATCAATATCCTTGGGAATGGATTGAGGTGTCACACCGGCATCGGCAAGGATGTGAGTATGAAACCAGGTGCCGGAATAGGCACCTTCGGTCAACCACGGATCGGTCAGGATCTTGATGCCGCCTGCCTCGATGAGGGTGCAGGCCTGACCGTAATAAGTCACTCGCATGGAAACTCCAACAGAAGAAAGTAGAAAATCATGAGCGTATTGATCGGACTTTTGCCAGTACTGGTTCGCCAAGGGCTCGCAGAAGCATGTAATCGTTAGTCAAGCTGATTGGATAGTGAACGACTGCACGGATGTACCAGGACAAAGCTTGTTTCAAGTCGCCGGTATTAAATATGGTGTCTCCGCGCTCCCGATAGAAGTTTGCTAGCGCTTGATTAACCAGCCATTTTCCGCACGCTCCGCTCTTGTGATGCTTATCAATGAACTGCATAGCGGAAGCACGCATTCTTTCCCAATCCTTGCTCATAGAGTTGGGAGAAATTCGATAATAAGCCAGGATTTCATTGATGTAAATGACCGGATAGTACTGTGCAATACGGAACCAAAGATCACGGTCTTCGGTGGCCCGCATGCTTTCATCGAAAAAGCCTGCTTTATCGAGACAGACTGTACGGAACATCGCTGTGGGACAGAGTATATGAGCTTGTCTGGTGAAAATGAGATGAGCGATGTTACCAGAAAGAAACTTCTCAGGTGGGGCGAATGGTATACCCAGATGTTCACCCTGCATACCGATGCGTGCGACTTTGGAATGGACCAAACCTGCATTGGGATTTCGGTCCATTGCGGCAATACTGGCCTCCAGCCGTTGCGGTGCGTAGATGTCGTCGGCGTCAAGGAGCGAGATGAATTCGCCTGTGCTGTTTCGGATAGCTGTATTCCTAGCTGCGGGCAAACCCTTGTTGGTTTGGTAGATGTAATTGAGTCTGCCGGCAAAAGATGGGGCGGCGGCTTTGGCGATTGCTGCAGTGTTATCCGTGCTTCCATCGTCTACCAGCACGACTTCCCAATCTGAATAAGTTTGGTTCAATACGCTGTCAAGAGCCATTGGCAAGAAGGCAGCTGTGTTGAACGAGGGAATGATGACACTAACTCGAGGCACGTTGAATTCCAAAAATCAAATAATGGCGATAGTTACGCCGGGCTGACTACGCTGATCTCCAGCGGCCAGTTCGATAGGAACGGCGTCGCCGGTTTCGGATTGTTGGGGGATTTGGACTGCCAGTTGCAGCAAACCAGGAAAGGCCGTTTTTGAAGAAGTGACCTCGAGCTGGGGACTTGAATTACCCAAGCGGATCCATAACGCGGCAAGGGGTTTGGCTTGAGAGTCGGTTTCTCCTAGACCTGATGCGTAGACGATAACGCGGGAACCTCTTTCTGCTGGGCGAGCCGGGGAGTTGATTGATCCATCCTGATTGATGATTAAGCCTGGTCCGATTCCGGTTGCGTTGGACGTGAAGACACCTGGAGTGGTTGCCGCAGCTGTCAGAGTGAGGGGATTTGAACGCTGTCCGTTCGTCTCAATTTGGAGGAAGACGTTCTGCGTTGCCAACCTTCCATTGGGTGTTACTGCAGTGATCTGATCGGATTGGATGTAGATGATTGAAGCCGGAGTTCCATCTACTAGGACACGCGTTCCCGCTACATTCGTGGAAATGGCGGAACCATCAACCAAAGGACCGGCCGGAGTTTTGGGTCCAAGATTCCAGCCGAACAGAGTAATGATTGCTCCAGGGCTAACTCCATCTGAAAGGAAGCTGGCGGCATTGGCAACGGTAAGCATTAGGGGCGCAATGTCTCCTGGAGGGAGAAGCCATACAAGAGAGTTGCTGGTTACTTCGTTTAGGGTGACGACAACGTTGGTCTGAAAGCGAGAGGGAACTGCGGCTGAACGCAATTCAATCGCGGCGCGGGAATTGCCTTCCGGAATCAAGATTCTTGTTGGTGCAACCAAACTACTGCTTCCACTGGCAAGCTGAATCTCCATTCCGCCTGAAGGTGCGCCTGCGTCAAGAACAACTTCGCAAGCTGTTACGCCTGGGGTGAGGATTGCTGGGGGTGCACATTGAAGTGACGCCACTGTACCTTCTGAAAATTGATGAGCACCAATGTCAAAACCTAAGGAACCACCGCGGGGATTTCCAAAGCGATCAACAGTAAGTCCGGTATCAATGCCGGCACGGCGGGCAGGACTATTGCCTTGCAACCTGAAATCACCTTGAAGCAGATTTACAATAAGGGGATCTTTATTGATGGAGGCAGTGATGTTTGGATTCGTGGGAGCCGAGCCTACTCCAAAGAAGAGATTGTTGGAACCGAACACGAAGCCGCAGTTTTCCGAGTTGGAACAGATGCCTGAACCAGGCTTGTTAATGGTTATGTAAGGGATGCTGGAAGTTTGGTAGAAAAGGTTGTTTCGAATTCTAACCTTGACGTTTCCGTTGGGGCCAGAATAGCTGATGGCATTGTTGGAATCTTTGTAGGGTGGGCTGGCGAATGTCCCGCAGTTGAAGAATGTGTTGTTGTAAATATCCACAATACCGCTGCCAATGGGACCGGTGTTGGTCCAGCTCTGCGCATTGATACAGGACCAATTGCCAGAGTTTTCTGGATTCTTTGGACCCTTCCCTGCGTTGTAGATCACGTTATTGTAGACTTCGATTTTCCCTTTGGACGGATCGATGGTTGCAAAAATGATTCCATCGCATTGCGTATCGTGGATCAGATTATCGTGAATGCTGATTCCGTATTGGTTGTGGCCCGTTGGGTCGCTTGGGCCGCCGCCCTTCAGTGGCGAGGAGTGCACCTGGATACCGCGGCACCCACGAACATTGGCAATTTCGTTCCAGCCCATTTCTATGAAGTTCGTGTCGGTAGAGAAGTAGACCCCATGGTAAAGCGAAGACGCGGAGACCTTGCCCGTATCGTGGACATAGTTGCCGAACATTTTCACATTTGAAGTGACTGAAGTTTCAAAACAAGCTGAAGCAAAGTCGCCATTTGGGCAGGACATATCGTTGGCCACGAATCGCCAGTTGCTGCCGCCATAGATTGCTACTGCTTCAAATTCTCCGCGCAGAGTGAGTCCCGCGAAGACCCAGTAGCCCGAACTATTTTCGTTTGAACGAATGGCTCTATCAGGGCCGTTGACGGTACCCATGGTTACCTTGGCGCCTGGATATGCAATCAAGGCCATTGGATTTCCGGCTGTTCCTCCGGTGCGCAATAGCATGCTTGTTTTCCAACCTTGGCCATCGTCGGTTGTGTGAGTAACACCATTCATTGCATAAGTGGTGTCACCTGCTTTCATCGAATCGCGGGCTTTTAATACAGTCTGCCACGGAGAAGAAAAACTGCCGCTGTTTCCGTCTTTGCCATTAGGTGAAACAAAATAGATATTTCCTGCGCGAACAGTGAAAGGGATGGAATTAGAAGATCCACTTGGCGTTGTTACGACGATGCCCCCCGTTGCTGCGTCTGCGCCGATTTGGACTGCGATTTTTGTGTCGCTCCAAATTGGATAAGAGGCTGCCAGTCCGCCGCCTATTTTGACAGCGGAGGTTCCTTTTGACGCACCAAACCCCTTGCCATAGATAGTTACAAAAACACCCGCATTATTCTCTCCCTTTGAATTCGGGCCGCTTTCAAGATCGGTATAAAAAATGCGCGGTGCGGCGTGAACCTCCGCGATCCAGATAATGAGAAGTGAGATAAGCCGTAGAAGATTCAATTTGGGATACGTCACTGAGCCACCTTTAGAAGTTGTTTTGAAGCAAGCAGTCCATCGTATAGCCGGGCCAAATCGTTGACCATTGCTTGCGCCGTGAAATTTGATTCGATGATCTGACGACCCCATTCACCCATTTGTTGGCTTTTCTTTGGGTCTTCCAGAAGAGTAAGCAGGCGCTGGGCAGCCAATTTGAAATCACCAGAATCAACAATAAATCCACTTCGACCCTCCTCCACAACTTCTGGATTACCTCCAACGCGGCTAATAACGCAGGGTAGCTTCGCCATCATGGCTTCGAGTAGGGCGTTGGAAAGTCCGTCCGTGGAAGATAAGTGGCAAAAGATGTCACTGATTTGCAGGAGTGGAAATGGATCTTCAATCTTGCCCATAAAGCGAAAGTTCTTTGATAAACCTAGTTTATCGATTAAAGCCTGAAGGTTGCGGAGATACGTCAATTCAGGGACTGCGCCGGCAACTACAAACATGGCTTTTGGGTATCTGCGGCAAACTATTTCCGCCGCTCTTGCCAGTACATCGTACCCTTTGACTGCTTTCACTGAACCCACATCCACAATCAGCGGGGAAACACCTTCTAAACCAAATCGAGTTCGTAAGGATTCCATATCGCGCGGTGACGCGGAATTGCGAATTTCCACGCCGTTGCGAATGGTAACGACCTTTGCCGGTTTAATGTGATCCCGCTGAATTGTATAACTGCGGACTGCATCGGACACTGTATGAACGCAGTCGTAAATCGGGGCAAGCAATCGGTAGCCGATGCGATGTTTGAGGGTTCGCTGAAAACCCATGTCCCGGCGGCTGGAAATAATCAATGGGCATCCACTAAGTTTAGCGACGGTGGCACCCCACAGATCGGCTGAGGCGAAGAAGGTTTGCACTATGGAAACCTTTTCAGATTGGATGAACCGCCTTAGTTTCATTGCAGCTCCAAAGCTTTTCCAACCAAGAGTTCTGGTGAGGGTCAGCACTTGTACCGGGCATCCGAACTGGAGGAAGAAGCCGGAATCGGGTGGCTGATGAAACGTAATGATGGTTGCTCGAAAGCGTTCGGGCGGCAGCAATTGGCTAATTCGGAGTAAGGAACGCTCCGCGCCTCCGTCCAGGTTATGAAGTTGATCGAAGACGAATAACACATGGTGCGGTTCGCAAGTTTCCGGGATAGGCGTTTGGGCTGTGGCGGAAGCAATCATTTTGGGACATTCCAATTTAGAGACTACGAAACCACCGGGCCAAGAACGGCCACCCTTCCTCGCAAGTGAGACCACGCGGAGGATGCAAAAGATCTAACACGACGATCTAACAAGTACAGAAGTGAGGCATAAAGGCTGAAGGACAAAGTAGACTTGCCAATGAAATTAAGGAAGGGGTTTCCGAAGTCGGCAAAGGAGATAGATCCCCAGACTGCAGTGCCTGCAAGAAGGTAAATGCAAATCGGTTTAGTGGCAATTGTCATGGGGAGTACTTTGAACGCCATTCTGGCCAGCACGAAAGTGCAGAAAGCATAGCTTATTAGGGTAGCCAAAGCGGCGGCCTGCAGGCCGATTCTGGGCAACAACAATGCGTTCAGTCCAAAATTTAGAAGAGAGGAAGCAGCTAGAGCTCCTGCCATTGCATAGGTCTTCTTATGAATCATCAGGCCGGCATTCAGGAAAATTTGCGCGGCGTAGATCAGCAAACCCGCCACGATCACCGGGATCAGCCGATCAGCTCCGGCATATTTCGGAGAGGCCATTAAGACCACTGCATCGTAGGAGACAACCAAAACTGTGGCGAGTGTTCCCACGGCTGCCATGATAAAAAGGTCTAGTCCAACGCTGAGGAATTCAGAGGTCTTGGCAACCCCTTCGCTATTCCAAATCCGCATGTAGATGGGAATAATTGCTAAGCCAAGAGGGGTCATGAGAACGGAATTGATCTGTCCAGCCAAACCATAAGCAACTGAATAAAAGCCAAGAGCATCAGCTCCCATATAGCGATCCACCATGAAACGATCACCGGCATCGAGGAAAATCCCGGAAGTTTCCTGTAAAACCAGTGGGAGACCAAAAGCCACGGCGGCGCGAAATAAGATTGGGTCGAAGCTGGCGGGTTTCAACAGGCCGCGTCGCATTAGCATGGCTACCAGAACAAGTACGACCGAAAATTCAACACCCATGACCGCAATAAAATAGGTTCGAACCGAAGCGCCCAAAGTGGGGAGCAATAGGATGACGGCCAGAATCGTCGAGCCCTTTAGGAGAATAGTGACAACGTTGGAGGACTTAGTACGTTCTTCGATGCGCAGGAACGACCATAAGATAGACTGCATGGCTCGCAAGAAGACAAGTGAAGATGCAAAGCACAGAACGGAAAGTAAAGGATCTCCGCTTATCCATTTTGGCAGCATACCTGAAACAGCTAGAGGGAGGGTAACTAAGGCTGCGATGGCTGATACGCCGAAAAAAGTAGTTGAGTAATACCGTTGGGCTGCTGCTGGATCATTGGCGAAATCTTTGTGATCGAAGAAACGAAGAACTGAGTTTTGCATGCCAGCCTTTCCTAAGGCGGTGAGAAGCAGCAAGATTTTCTGAACATAATCGATCATGCCGAAATCAGCAATAGAGAACATTCGGGTGAATATGGGAAAAGAAATGAACCCCAGCGCCATGGTTCCGCCGATCCCAAATAGATAGTGGGACGATTGCCGGAGCAATTTTTTCAGTTCGCTTGTTACAGCGCTGTTTGGATTCACTGCATCTCCGATTGCTTGACAAAATTGCGATTTTTCAAAACATAGGTATCTTTCACCCGGAAGACAATTTCAAAGCCGACTTTCTGTAGATCGATCAGCATGTTGTCGATTTTGTTGGCACCACGCAACTTTTCATGCACTTCCATTACGATCAACTCGGCATGGCTTGCCAGAAGTGCCGCTTCATTTTGTACAAGCTCCACTTCTGTACCTTCAATATCGCAAACTAAGGAGAAGCGTTGGAATCCTTGCTGCGCGACAATCTTACTGAGTTGCGTTGCTCGGACCCGAACTTTGCGTCCGTTTTCAATCTCCGAACTGCTTCCTAACAGATTGGCATCATTCACTACAAAATCAACAAACTCAGTTTCGTACCCAACTGCGGCTTTAAGGATTGAGAATTGACAGCCGTTCCGTTGACGATTTAATTCCAAAATCCCGGCAGCATCAGGATTTGCTTCAACAACGACATGCTTTTGAGGATTTTGCAAGAGAGTGTTGGTAACGCAAGCCACCACACCAATACAGCCTCCAAGTTCAATGACAGGAAGATTTGGATTGAGGAATCTGCGAATTGCCTGGCGTTCCGGCCTTTCAAAAAGACCCATGGTTAGGAGATCGCGAAATCCTTTCGCAATGGGATCGTCCAAGCCGATGCGGCAGCCATCGATGCGTACGTAATCCGATTTATTGAACTCCCACATTTCACCCTGACGCCACCATTTTCCTAGAGCGGTAAAACCGCTGGTGATTACCGACTGGGGACCTTCTTCGCGCAGAATGCGCTGCATACTTTCTATTTTGCTCATGATCTGAAATCTTCCAAAGGGGCGATGGCGGACTGATAACACGCCAGTGTTTGAGCGGCAATTCCAGCCCATTGGCTTCCGTTCTGATAGCTATGTTTTACGCGATCGCCGAGCCGGGCTCGTAATGTTTCATCGTTGATCAGGTTTAGCAGGCTGGAGGCGAGGGCATCGGTATCTCCGTAGGCGACCAATAGGGCATTTTCGCCATTCTGCAGCAGTTGTTCAAAGGCAGGCAGCCGTGTCGCCACAATTGCTTTTCCGTATCCAATGCCTGTCATCAGGGCGCCACTAGTGGTTACTTCGCTATAAGGATAAACCAAAATGCCCGCGTCAAGATAAAGATCTGTCATTTCGTCGACTGAGATGAACCGGAGGTCAAGCTTGACGCTGGACGACAGATTGAGAGATCTTACCTGTTCGCGTACTTCGTCAAGTAGTTGTTCGTCTCCATTTCCAACTACTGCCAAAACTGCTTGTTGGTCAGTAAGGTTCTTCATTACTTTCTGCCAGGCTTTCAACAGGAAGGACACGCCTTTATAGGGTCTCAGGATTCCTTGCCAAAGAACCAGCGTTTGGCTGGGAGACAATTTCAGGCTATTGCGCGCAGAGCCTACTTTCCGGCTGGTTGGTTGATCGAATAGTGGGCCATGAGCGATGATAGAAATCTTGCTGGAATCGACGTTGAATTCCCTCACAAGCCTCTCACTAGCGCATGTGTCGTGACAGATTAATCGATCAGCAAGACCGTAGATTGCTTCGTAGGTGGCTTTTTGTTCCGGCCCTGAATCATGGGGAAGAACATTGTGA
>JAYUSZ010000235.1:0-10281 GCA_043755435.1 Bryobacterales bacterium
GAAGAGCAATGGGGAATTGGGAGAGCTTTCGGCGAAAATTGCAAATCGGATTGATTGGCCGGGCAAACCAGCACCAGTTGCCATTGGCCCGAAGCTGACAGCCGATGAAGAAAAGCGAATGGCTGCGGGCGAGAAGCTCTACACCAACTTCTGCGTTGGCTGCCATTTGGCGACAGGGCAGGGAACACAGGGCGGTTCGACGGATCTGGTGGCATCGAAACTGGTGGTTGGGAATCCGGTGGTGGTGATGCGCGTTTTATTGAGCGGCAAGGATGGGAAGTCAGGATTGATGCCGCCACTTGGCTCGTCTATGAATGACGAACAGGTTGCCGCTGTGATCACCTACTTGCGGCGTGCTTGGGGACATACGGCGGTGCCGGTGACGGCGGCTGAAGTGCAGGAAGTGCGCGGAGTGACGTCGTTACGCAAGACGCCATGGACGGAGGAGGAACTGAGCAAAGTTCCAGCTCCGTTCCGTGGTGGCTTTCCAGCCAGATAATAAATTGATCCGTTTTTTGTCTGATAACGCATTTCGTTTAGTAGCGTCACATAGAATTGGCGATAATCTACTAAAGAGGAGTACGACTCATGAAATTGAAAACTACGCTCGCGGCCGCGCTTTTATTTCTAACCTTGCCCACCGTTGGATTGCTGATGGGGCAGGCTGCTTTGCCCAGCGGCGTCCAGAAAATGTCCACCGTTGAAGGCATTACCGAATACCACCTATCGAACGGAATGCGGTTGCTTTTGTTCCCAGATTCTTCCAGCCCAAAATTGACGGTGAACGTCACCTATCTTGTGGGATCGAAGCATGAAAACTACGGGGAAACAGGAATGGCCCATCTGTTGGAGCACATGGTGTTCAAGCCTACCAAAACCCGGGCCAACATTATTAAGGAATTAACCGACCATGGCGCGCTGTTCAATGGCTCCACTTGGCTGGACCGCACAAACTATTTCGAGACCGTCAACGCCACTGATGAGAATTTGCAATGGGCGATTGAGTTGGAAGCTGACCGAATGGTGAATGCGCTGATTGCCAAAAGCGATTTGGTTACGGAAATGACCGTGGTGCGCAATGAGTTTGAATCTGGCGAAAACAATCCGATGCGGGTTTTGCTGCAGCGTACTCAGGCGGCGGCCTATGAATGGCACAACTATGGCAAAACAACGATTGGGTCGCGAGCTGATATTGAGAATGTACCGATTGAGCGACTGCAAGGTTTTTACCGCAAATACTATCAGCCAGATAATGCTGTGTTGGTGATCGCGGGCAAGTTCGATGAAGCCAAGGCCCTGGCATTGGTCGCTAAGAACTTTGGGGCAATTCCCCGGCCGGAACGTAAGCTGGACAAGATCTGGACCAGTGAACCGGCGCAGGATGGAGAGCATACGGTGACAGTGCGCCGCGTAGGAGATGTGCAAATGTTGCTTGCGGCCTACCATATTCCCTCGGGCGTGCATCCTGATTCCGAAGCATTGGAAGTGCTGGAAACAGTGCTGACGGACAACCCTTCCGGGCGTTTGTATAAGTCAATGGTTGAGGGAAAAAAAGCAGCGGGAGTTTTCGGATTTGGATTGCAGGGGGCAGATCCAGGGCTACTGATGTTTGGATCGCAAGTGCGCAAAGAACAATCGCTGGATGAAGCGAAAAGAGTTATGTTGTCTACTTTGGAAGGAGTGGTGAAAGAGCCGCCGAGCAAGGAAGAAGTGGACCGTGCGAAGGCGAAGCTGAGCAAGCAGATTGAACTGATGATGACCAATTCGCAGCAGATCGCTATCACGTTGAGTGAGTTGGCGTCTATGGCTGATTGGCGAATGTTGTTCGTTTCCCGCGACCGGTTGCAGAAGATTACTCCTGAAGATGTGCAGCGGGTTGCCAGCGCCTATTTGAAAGATGATAACCGTACCATGGGTTCCTTTATCCCCGTTGATAAGCCTGACCGTTCTGAAATTCCTGCAGCACCTATGGTTGCTGATTTGGTGAACAACTATAAAGGCCGGGCCGCAATGGCTGAAGGCGAAGTGTTCGACCCGACTCCAGCAAATGTAGATGGCCGCACCAAGCGCGCTACTCTTCCCAACGGAATGAAGCTGGTGATGATGCCGAAGAAGAATCGCGGCAATACAGTAGTTGGCCGCATCACTTTGCGGACTGGCGATGAGAAGTCACTGTTTGGAAAAGGCGAATCGGCGAGCTTGGCATGGTCTATGCTGATGCGCGGTACGAAGAACAAGACGCGGCAACAGATTCAGGATGAATCGGACAAACTGAAGGCGCGTATCAACGCAGGTGGGTCAGCATATTTCGGGACGTTGAATATGGAGACGACTCGCGAGAACCTTGCGGGAACGTTGAAACTGGCTGCTGAGGTATTGCGGGAACCTAATTTTCCAGATCGTGAATTCGACACTCTGAAGCAGTCTATCCTGGCGAGTCAGGAAGCGAATCTGCGGGAGCCACAAGCATTGGCTGGAATGACGCTGGGCAAGCATCTGCGCCCTTATCCGAAGGGTGACATTCGTGCCATGAAAACTTTTGAAGAAAGCATTGAAGACATGAAGGCCGCCAAGTTGGATGATGTGAAGGCGTTTTACAAGCAATTCTTTGGTGGCACCAGCAATAGCATCATCACGCTGGTTGGAGATTTCGATCCTGCAGCGGTGGAAGCGCAATTGCGTGAGTTGCTGGGTAATTGGAAATCACCGAGCGGTTATGCTCGGACAATGCTCAATTACAAAAAGGTTGAAGCAATCAACAAGAACATCAACACCCCTGACAAAGCAAATGCAATGTTGATGGCTGGCATGAATATTCCTTTAACGGATGAAGACCCAGGCTATCCGGCAGTGATGTTGGCTAACTATATGTTTGGGCAAAACGCTGATTCACGGCTGTTCAATCGCTTACGACAGAAAGAGGGGTGGAGCTATGGAGCTGGTTCCAACATTACTGCCGGAACGAAAGAGAACGGCGGTTCCATGCAGGTATTCGCTATTCTGGCTCCGGAGAATATAACGAAGTTGGAAAACGGAGTGAAGGAAGAATTCAACAAGATTCTGACAGATGGGTTCCCGGCAGAGGAAGTGGCCAAGGGGAAGAAAGTCTGGTTGCAATCGCAGCAGGTGCAGAGAGCCCAGGATCAGACGTTGTTAGGAATGCTATCCAGCTTTGAGTATCATGGCCGAACAATGGATTGGCAGGCGCAGATGGAAAAGAAAGTGGCAGCGTTGACTGCAGATGAAGTAAACGCGGCGGTTAAGAAGTACATTGACATGAGTGCGCTGAGCATTGTGAAGGCCGGGGATATGAAGAAGGCTGGGTTGATGCAATAGCCTAGTTTTTAGGCGATGGTGGAATGCAAGAATCATATCTTATCGCGGCGAATTGAAAACGAAAGCGGTTCGCCGCGCCATGTTAGCATAGGTCCGTTTCTGACTACGCGCATTTAGCCATCTATCCCGGCGAAGGTCTTGGGGCGTGAAGTAACAAAAACTGAGGTTGAGGAATACCTTGGTTTGGACCTGATGGCGTTTTAGAATTCTAAGTTGTTGAGAGGAGCTATGATGGCTGGATTGCGTTTGGTGATCCTATTAATGTTGGTGTCCGTCGGCTTGGAAGCACAAGCAACGGCTCCACTACCGTCGCAACAGACGAAGCGCAAAAAACTGCTGGCGATTGGCGATGCGCAAACTTATGGGGTTCAGCATGAATCGGTTTCCCATGCCTTGTCCGTTATTGAACGGCTTGGTAAGGAATCTGGAATCTATGACACCACCATTCGTACTGATGCTCAGCTACTAACCAAACGCAAGGTTCTTCTTGCTGTTGGAGAAAATAAGAACATAAAAAACCTGAATGACTTTGACGCGGTGTTTTTCTATACTGCTGGCCATCCAGTGATGAGCGAGGCGCAGAAGGCTGATTTTCTTTCCTTTATCAAAGAGGATGGCAAAGGCTTCATCGGCGGACACAGCGCCACCACAACTTTCTACAATTGGCCAGAATTTGGGGCGATGGTGGGCGGCTATTTCGATGGACATCCGTGGGGAATTTTCGATGCTCCTATAATTGTGGAAGACCCGAGTTTTCCTGCAATGAAAGGGTTCCCGGGCAGTTTCACTCTGCGTGATGAAATCTATCAACTGAAAGCTCCGTATTCGCGCGATAAGGTACGCGTGCTGGCTCGCTTGGATGCCAGTAAGCTTGATCTTTCCAATCCCAAGGTCAACCGCACGGACAAAGATTTTCCCGTAGCCTGGGCGGCTCAAATTGGCAAGGGGCGTGTGTTTAATTCGTCTATCGGCCATCCGGAAGAATCTTGGGATCGTCCAGATGTGCAGACGATGTGGCTGGAAGCGATCAAGTGGGCAATGGGATTAACCAATGCCGATGTAACTCCGCGTCCCATGCCTGCGCCGACTGTTACCAAGGAGCCGCGCTTTGCTTCGCAGATTGAAGCATTCCTGAAAGAGGACCAGAGCAACCCTCCGCCGCAGAATGGAATCCTGTTTATTGGGAGTAGCATCTTTCGGCAGTGGAAAAACCTTAAAGCTCAAATGGCTCCATTGCCGGTTTTCAACCGTGCGTTCGGAGGATCGCAAACGCCGGAAATTCTGGAGTACATGGATAAGATTGTCTTGCCGTACTCGCCGAAGATCATCGTATATTACTGTGGCAGCAATGATGTTGGAGCAAAGCGGACTGCGGAGCAGATTGCGGATGGATTCAAACAGTTCGTGGCACGGGTGCATGTGAAACTGCCGGCTACCAAAATCTTTTACGTTTCAATCAACCGTGCGCCACAAAAACAAGACAAGTGGGATGTGGTGGACGCCGCTAACGAGTCGGTGAAAGCTTATGTCGCAAAGGACAAACGGCTTGAATTCATTGACGTGAATCCGGCGCTTTTCGATCGGGCTGGTCAGGCGCGGCTGGATCTTTATTTGCCTGATAAGTTGCATTTCAAAGAGCATGCCTACGATGATTTCACAAGAATCATCAAGCCTGCGATTGAAAAGGCATGGTGGGAAAGTAAATTAGTGAACTAGCTGAGTTCGTAGGCAATGGAAAGGTCTTATCAATGCGTGCGTCTTGCAGCCCACAAAGCGCTAACCAGTTGCTCCACCCCTTCTTTGGCGCTTGGAAACAAGTCGATAAATTGAATGCTCTCGGCGATCATGGCAGGGACTTCGCATTCTTCCAAGCGAACTGGCATAACAAAGGTTGCATCTATCGGTTCCATGTCACTGCATTTTAGAGCGAAACGAACTTCTGCTTGAAACCTTCCCTTCTTGGCCAGCGCACGCCTCGAGTAGCAAGGTACAAAAACGTCTGCAGTTCGAATTGATTTTTCAATTGCCCGAGGCCAATTCTGGCCAGCCAGCAGTTTCTTCTTATCCATCCAAGGTGCGAATCCGGAATCTTCCAAGGCATCGTATAACTCCATAACCTTCCCCGCGTCTTCATCCACATAAGCAAGGAACACTTTTAACGCAGTCTGTGGTTCAAAACGAAAGCTGCCATTGGACCCTCGCTTGAACACTCCCAGCCCATCGATTTTTACGCTGCGCCCTTCTTGCAAGCAATCCAAAACTACTTGGGAAATGTGCTCCCCCGTCACCATTTGTTTCTCCACGGGTTCTGCCTATTTCCCGGCCTTTGCGGTAGGCCTTTTGAATTCGAAGGCGGGGACTTGCCCTGGCTGGAAAACTCCTAATTTGCCGAGCGGAGCGCGTTTTCCTTTTCGCAATTTTTCCAGTATGCGAGTTACAACACTTTCAAGTCCGTCGGCCGCCTCAGCTGTGGACACCCCGGTCTGTTCTGAAATTCGCCGCGCTAATTGTTTATTGTTCATGCTTGATGCCAATCTGAACTTACCATTGACATTCAAGCGTTTGTTGTAATGCGAAAGGGAAAACCCTTTGGGATCAATCAGTAAAGCACTTCAAAGCGTCTGTGATCAGCTTCGTTCTTGAAGACAAAAAAAGGCCCGGTAGCATAATTCGCTTCCGGGCCATCTGCTTGAGGGAAGAACTTTTGATTAATGGGGGAGGATTACGGAATCAATCACGTGAATCACACCGTTGGTGCACAGAATGTCGGCCTTCACAACCTTGGCTCCATCAACCATCAACCCGCCCATTGCTGTTTTCAGCATGAAAGAATTTCCATTGACGGTCTTGGCTGACTTCAACTTCATTGCTTGCTTTGCAGTAACCTTACCTGACACGACGTGATAGGTGAGGATGGATGCTAGCTTAGCCTTATTTTCCGGCTTGAGTAAGTCCTCCACTGTTCCTGCTGGCAACTTAGCGAAAGCCTCATCTGTTGGGGCGAACACGGTAAAAGGACCGGCGCCCTTTAGCGTATCTACCAAATCTGCAGCGCCCAAGGCTGCTGCTAATGTTTTGAAAGAACCTGCACCCACTGCTGTATCTACAATGTCTTTCATTTCTGCCGCGGTAGCCGCGCCTGCACACACTACGAACATGCCCGCCAGAATGGCGAGTTTTGATCTCAACATAGAATCTCCTTAATTTAAGGCGGCGCGGTGTGGGTTGCTTTTTTTAAGCTAGTCCACGTTGCCACCTGCAAATCTAGATGCACCGGATTCAGATTGGCTGTACTATTTTGTGTAGCGTCTGGCCCGATAGAATGAATTGCATGACATTTACTCGACGCCAGATCCTTGGCACCGCCGTCAGCGCGTTCGCCGGACCCAATTTATCCGCGCAGTCGCCGCTCAGCATTTCTACATTTCAAGCGGATGCCACGCCGCCCATGGGTAGCGCACTTTGTCATGGGTTGGTGAAACCTGCCAGCCGGGTGGGTGATCCGACAACTGCGCGCGGACTTATTTTGCTGGGTTCCGGACAGCCCATCGTCCTATGTGCCGTGGATTGGACCGGATTGGGGACGGACCTTCATGACATATGGCGCGCCGAACTTGCTAAGGCAGTAGGCACAACTTCTTCGCGAGTGATGGTTCACAGTCTGCACCAACACGATGCTCCGGGTTGCGACTTTGCGATGGAAAAGTATTTGAGCCAGTACGGTATGAAGAACGAATCGTGCGATCCGGTTTGGGCGCGGCAAGTCATTGCCCGTTGCGCCGCAGCGGCAAAGAGCGCCCTAAGTTTTCGTCAGCCGGTGACCCATGTTGGTACGGGCCGAGGATTAGTAAAGGAGGTTGCCGGCAACAGGCGGATCTTGGGTGCAGACGGCAAGGTGAAGTACACACGGTTCAGTGCAACTAAGGTTGCCGCAGTTCGCGCTGAACCGGAAGGGATGATTGATCCATACGTGCGCTTGATTAGCTTCTGGAATGGGGCCAGCCCAATTGCGAGTGTGACGTTCTACGCCACACATCCACAGAGTTATTACGGGATTGGGGAAGTAAGTGCAGACTTTGTGGGCCTTGCTCGTGAGAACCGGAAATCCGCAGTGCCGCAGGCTGCGCATATCCACTTTAATGGTGCATCGGGCAATGTTACGGCTGGTAAGTACAATGATGGAAGTCCTGAAAATCGGCTGTTATTGGCTGGCCGCCTATCAGAAGGAATGCGTAGGGCTTGGGACGCCACTGAAAAGCAAGCAATCTCCTCCGGAGATGTGGGATGGCTTGTGGAACCAGTGATGCTGGCGATTCGCAATGGGATTACAGCGGCTCAAGCGCACGCTACTTTGAAAGATACAAATGCAACGAAAGTTGCAAGACTTCGGGCTGGGTTTGACTTGGCATGGATTGAACGTGCTGCCAAACCGGTTGATTTAGCAATGCTGCGACTTGGCGCGGCGCGGATCCTGTTTATGCCGGGTGAACTGTTCATAGAATATCAACTTGCCGCACAGCAGATGAAGGCGCAGAGTTTTGTGGCCATGGCGGCGTATGGGCTATATGGAATGGGCTATATTGGCACTGCGGAAGCTTACGCTCAGGGTGGCTACGAAACAAGCGAAGTATCCAGAGTTGGTCCGGAAGTGGAACCGGTGTTGATGGAAGGAATGCGAAAATTGCTTGCTTCCTGAAAAACAAGATCCGAAAGTGCCGATTTCTTCCTAGTTGCCTCACCACGGCTTTAATCGTCCGAACGCAAACAATAATTGTGCTGGAATCGTCCAGCTGTTTTGTTTGGTGGAGCACCCGGATTCTCCCTATCTCTATTCACGCACTGGTGCTAACCATTCGCCCTCCAATGAGGGTATCAATCGGGACTCAAGCCACTGTTTTTTATTACTGAATCACTTTTTCATAGAAAGGTAACATTTATTGTGCATATACTAAGTGCAAACAATGACTATTACGAAAATGCTTGGAGTATTTACCCACTTGGCGTTGCTTGCAGCCTGCACCGGTTCCCTTTCTGCGCAATCGTACGGGGTTAGTAATTTCGCCGGTGCGAATAGTATTCGGGACAACGCTTCGGCCACTCAGAATTTCTTCAGAAAACCGCTTGGTGTTGTAAGCGATGCCAATGGGAATTTGTATGTTGCCGACGGTGACGACAATCGAATCCGGCGCATTACTCCAGGCGGAATCATTACTACAATTGCAGGTACAGGCCGTGGTGGTTTTTTCGGCGACGGAGGCCAAGCCGTCGACGCTCAACTCAATGCTCCGAAAAACCTTGCCTTGGATCGAAAGCGTAATTTGTTGTACGTAGTGGACTACTATAATCTCCGCGTTCGGCAAATCAATCTGCAAACGGGTATTATTCGCACGGTAGCCGGCAATGGAAGTTTTCGGTTCACCGCCCCTGGTCCAGATGCTGGTGCCATTCCAATGTCGCCCAATGGAATTGCCGTGGATCCGGATGGAAACTTGTATATTTCCGATGAGACGGTGAACCGTATTTATAAGGTAGCCGTTCCATCTGGTACCCTGACCATCCTTGCTGGGACGGGGGAGTTTGGCGATGCTGGCGACAATAGCCCAGCTACCGGTGCGAAGTTCCGCTTCCCCACAGGCATGGCCATGGACGCCAGCAATAACTTGGTCGTAATTGACTACCTCAACACCCGAGTGCGGAAAATCAACCTGCTGACAGGCATGATTACCGCAGTTGCTGGAGACGGCCTCCCCTTTACCGACGGCGATGGCGGTTCGGCAACCGCAGCATCGGTGCTTTACCCCGATGCCGTTTCTACCGATGATGCTGGCAATGTACTCATCAGTGAATATCTTCAAATTCGAATTGTTCGAAATGGGATTATTAACACCGTTGCAGGGACCAAGGTAAGAGGATACACGGGCGATGGTGGCTCAGCGCTTCAATCCCGCATTGGGTTTTCTGAAGGAGTAACTGCCCTGAGTGGCAGTGATTTTGTAATTTCCGATACAGAGAACCATCGGCTTAGAAGAGTAACTCAGGGCGTTATTAGTACCATTGCTGGAACAGATGTGAAAGATGGTGGACCTGCCACATCTGCTTATCTAAACGCACCGCGGGGAATCATCAGAGATACTTTGGGCAATGTATTTGTCACGGATTCTCAGAATTACCTGTTGCGTAAGATCAATGCCTCGGGGCAGATCAGCACTGCGGCGGGAATCGGTATTCCAGGAACTCCTTTGGAGCGATTGGGGCTCAGCAGGGGCATGGCTTTTGATTCGCGCGGTAATCTTTATGTCGCCGATTCTGGGAATAACCGCATCTTGCTTCTTCCGCAGAACGGGCCTTCTCGCATTTTCGCTGGTCCCGCCAACGGAAGTTCAGGTGCTTCTGTCGAAGGTGTCTTGGCCACAACGGCAAAATTTTCAAGCCCCAGGGGCGTTGCGGTTGATGCCACCGACAATGTGTATGTCGCTGATTGGGGGAATAACCGCATTCGAAGAATTGACGCCGCATTGGGCACTGTCACCTCGGTGGCAGGCAACGGCAGGTCGGCATTTGCCGGTGATGGAGCGGCGGCCACTGCGGCTGGTCTTAGTCCTGCAGCAATTGTAATTGACAAGTCGGGTAACCTTATCGTTGCTGACGATTTGAATAACCGCATCCGGCAAATTGATTTGAGAACAGGCATTATTACAACGATTGCCGGGAATGGGACGGCTGGTGCATCCACTGACAACACTGCGGCGAAGTTGGTTAGCCTCACCTTTCCAGATGCGCTGGGAATCGATGCGCAGAACAATTTGTATGTTGGTCAACTCGGTTATATTCATAAAATCTCAGCCGCAACCGGCTTGATCAATAAGATTGCCGGGAACGGTAGCTTTGCTACAACCAAGGAAACAGGGGCGGCTGTTGAGGTGCCCATGGACCCCCTGGACATTA
>JAYUSZ010000236.1:0-27480 GCA_043755435.1 Bryobacterales bacterium
AGGAACACGCGTCCTGACCAGATTTTTCCCCCTAGGATATTGCTTAGTTGCGTCAAAACCGCCTCCAAAAAGAACCCAATCTGAAAAGCTAATGGCTGAGTATGAAATGTTCCGTTCCTCAACGTTGCCGGTTGGTAACGTCGATTCGGAGGGCATCTCATGGCTGGACCCTATGATTCAGACTGGGTGATAGTAACTGCTTCAGTCGATCCCAGAGTAAGGTACTTTGTGGGAAAGCCCGACAATTGAATAAGTAAGCTTAGGAGGAAATGGTAATAGAATCAAACAGATAGATGATTCAGATATAGATGATTCGGATGTGAATGGGAAAATTCACATGAGTTAGTTCCGAAACTTTGGGTTGTTCGGCCCCGTAACTTAAGTACGCTTCGCAACCACAACAGTGATGTCGTCTGATGCTGGTGCACCGTCCATGAACTGCGTCAAATGGCTGTAGATATCATCAAGAATGTCGCCGGCATTCAGTGAAGAACGTCTAACCAATAAAGCAGCTAGTGCATCCTCGCCAAATTCATCTTCGGCTGGATTCATGGCCTCGGAAACGCCGTCGCTGTAGAGCAACAAAACGTCTCCGGCATCCCAAGGAACCGTTTCCCCCTCATATACATAGGACTTCAAAATTCCCAAAACCGGACCACCTACTGTAAGTGTGGACATTTGGCCGTTACTTTTGACTAACATTGGGGGATTGTGTCCGGCATTGGAATAGGCAATGGTTCCCAGGTGTGTGTCAATTAATGCAATGAAAAAAGTGATGAACTTTCCAGCGGGGCATTTGGCACTAACGCCTCTATTGAGGGCCGTGGTCAACTGAGCCATGTCAGTGTAGTGTTCGGCCAGGGAATGGACACGTGCCTGGAGGCTGGTCATCAGCAAGGAAGCGGGCATACCTTTGCCGGCAACATCCCCGACCAGGATTACAAGTCTGCCATCGGAAAGTGGCAAGTAATCGAAGTAATCTCCGCCAACAGAACGGCAAGGGACGCTTTTCCCAGCTAATTGTAATCTGGGGATTTCAGGTGCCGTTTGCGGGAACAGCCCGTTTTGAATTTCCGCAGCTTGCGATAATTCCTTGGCCATCAATTGCTCTGCCCGTTCCACGTCCAGTAACCGTGAATGCTCAATTCGAACGGCCGCAATGTTGCCCATCACCGTGAGCAAGCTCAAGTCATCTGCGGAAAAGCGGCGGATAACATCTGGCGAATCCACATAGATCAAGCCAATGACTTTCGATTCTGTTTGCAGGGGAACTGCAATCAGGCTTTTCACCCTCTGTTCTACAATTGTGCGGGCTTCCCTCAGACTATCGTCCAGCGAGGTATCGGCGATCAGAATGGAGTTCTTTTCTTCAATCACTTTTGTTCGTACTGCCCGGCTGATTCGAAAGCCTTCCCCAATGGTTGCGCTAACCACAAGATTCGGGCCGTCAAAGGTCATCAGTACGCCGCGCTTGGCCATTACGGCCGAAGTGGCCAATTGAATAATTACTTGAAACAACTCTTCCAGCGGACGATGGGCTGCCAGTTCTCTGCCTGCATCAATCAAAGCTTTCATGCTTTGCTGCATCTGCAAATTGGTGTGCGACGAATTACTCTCCTTGGCCATGGCCAGAACACGTTCGAGTGTTAAGGCTACGGTTCCAGTTTGGGAAAGTGGATCGGAGGTGAATTCCAAGGTGGAAGGGGCTTGACCTGCCGGAGCAGTTGTCAAATACAAAATTGTTAATGCACCCACGACAATTCTGTCGCCAATCTTGAGGGGGCGTTTTCCACTGATCCTCTGACCGTTTAGTTGAGTGCCATTCGTGCTTCCCAGATCGGTGACGGTCCATTCCTCGCCTTCTGGTTCAAATACCAAGTGCGAACGGGACAAAAGCGTGTCGTCAGGGTAAGAGAGAAAGGCCGATTCGGACCTGCCCAGGACAAGACGGGTACCTTCAAGGGAAACAGTCCGAATTCCTTCTTTGGGGGATTTAATGCTGAGTTGTCGAGCCACTGAAACGAAGTATCTCATGCTTTTGGTCTATTTTGGAACGATTTCCGACAATGGGTCTTGAGTCTGGGAACATTAGATGGGCAATATGGGTTGCGGCTCTCGATGATTCGTATCGCGACAAAACGCGGAACAAAGTTTGTTCAATTTCAGGGTCTGAATGCAGCATCGTCATGATAGCCAAGCGATGAAGGATTCGGTCAAACAGATCGGTGTGCAAGCTGCTGCGGCCGCGTTGCTCAGGCGATGCGAATCTAAGACCAACTCCGGTTTGAGGATAAAGCATGCTTGTGTTTATCAATCGCAATTCCGCGACTAGGCTCATTCCTGTTGCAAAGTACAAGCGTTTACCAAGTTTCAATTCCATGTTGATTCGCTTCATACCTAAGGGGTGAATTAAATGCATTTGTCCCATTTGCATGTCATTTTCAGAATTAGTTGGCATAGGGTCGTCAACTCTATTTGGCATACTGGTCCGGTATGGACGAACTGGCCGGGCTCACGGAAGAGGCCCGCAGGCTGGCTATGGAGCGCTTCCGGTTGCTCCAGCCGCACCTTGAACAGAATGAGTCACTGATCTCGGTCGCCAAGTCTGCTGGGATTCCCTACCGAACTGCCCACCGGCTGGTTTCCGCGTATCGCCGCCATGGACTCGCCGCCTTGATACGCAAAAAGCGGACGGATCGAGGTCAGCGCCGGGTCGTCTCTGAGTCAATCAAGCAAGCCATCGAGGGTTTGGCGCTACAGAAGCCTCCTCTGCCGACCGCTACGCTGTATCGCCAGGTCCATAAGCTCTGCCTGGAACGTGGAGAACAACCGCCCAGCTACGGGACCGTCTTCAGCATTGTTCAAAAATTGCCCGCCGATCTGGTAACGCTGGCGCACGAAGGAACCAAGGCGTACAGCAACACCTACGAGATGGTTCATCGGCGTGAAGCGGATCGCCCCAACGCAATTTGGCAGGCTGACCACACGCCGCTCGACATCTTGCTTGTCCGGCCCGACGGCCAGACCGCCAAGCCGTGGCTCACCACTGTAATCGACGACTACAGCCGCGCGGTGGCCGGTTACTTCCTCTCATTTGAAGATCCATCCGCACTCCATACGTCGCTCGCGCTACGGCAGGCGATCTGGCGCAAGGAAGAGCCGCGCTGGATTGTTTGCGGCATACCGGATACTCTATATACCGACAACGGAAGCGATTTCACGTCCCAACACCTGGAACAAGTGGGCGCAGACTTGAAGATCCGGCTGGTGTTTTCCATTCCCGGCAAGCCGCGCGGCCGTGGCCGCATCGAGCGCTTCTTCGCAACAGTGAACGAAATGTTCTTATGCGAGCTACCCGGCTACGCTCCGTCCGGCGGCGGAGTCCGCGGAAAGGCCTCGTTGACGCTGGCCGAGCTTGACTCCAAGTTCCGAAACTTCCTTTTGGACGTGTACCATCGCCGCAACAACGCCGAGACCAAGACGCCGCCGATTGAACGCTGGGAGGCAAACGGGTTCTTGCCACGAATGCCGGATTCCCTGGAGCAACTCGACCTGCTGTTGATCCAGGTGGCCAAGGCGCGCCAGGTGCGAGTAGACGGCATTCACTTTCAGAATCTCCGTTACATCTCGACAACGCTTGCGGCCTATATCGGGGAGACCGTGACCTTGCGAATCGATCCAAGAGACATGGCGGAGGTGCGCGTCTTCCACCACGACAAGTTTCTATGCCGCGCGGTGTGTGCTGAACTCGCAGGTCAGACCGTGCCTCTCCGTGAGATCATCCGCGCTCGGAACCAGCGGCGGCGGGAACTGCGTGGCGTTCTTCGAGACCGCCAGGCTGCTGTGAACACACTGATCGACCTGAAGCGCGGAGACACGGAGTATGCTCCACCATCAACCCCCACAGCCGAACCAAGAACACGCGCAACCTCTGCCCTCAAGCGATACCGAAACGAGTAGGCATCACCAGCCGTCGGTTGTCGAAACACTCGAACACCGCCGATTTACCGAATTCTGTGAGGCATGCCGCCGATACCGCTATATTGGTGTTTGCTACGGCCCGCCGGGGGTTGGCAAGACGCTTTCAGCTCAAAGCTACAGCCGTTGGGACAAGGTCAAGCAATCAGACCGGTGGGGTTCAGGACCGACCGAAACTCCACTCCTCGACACGGTTTTCTACACACCCGACGTCGTCAATGCCCCTAGCGGCATCGCCTCCGGCATCCGATTTCTTCGCGACACACTCCAGGATTTAGCCAGACGCCCGCTGCGGATGGAAAGGCAAGAGCAGTTAGAATCTATTCGTCAGCGAAACGAAGATCATCAGCGAGCCATGTTCTACAAACACGGCGGGTTGAGAGAGCTTTTTCCTGAACTCCATCCGACAGCCGAGGAGGTAGCCAAAGAGTACAACATTCGAAACGTGCGGCTTGCTGATCCAACGACGCTGATCATCATTGATGAGGCGGAGCGGCTCCGGATGGCGAGCCTCGAACAGGTGCGTTCCATCTTTTGATGCCGCAGACGTCGGCGTGATCCTGATTGGAATGCCGGGGCTGGAGAAAAAGCTGGCACGCTTTCCGCAATTTTATTCCCGGATCGGGTTTGTTCATGAGTTTCGCCCATTGGGAGCCAAAGAGATTCGTGAATTGTTGGACCGGCTCTGGGCGCCACCCGGCGTCAGTCTTCCCCAGCAGCCGTTGGACGCAGAAACAGTGGCGGCGATCATCCGAATCACGGGCGGCAACTTCCGCCTGTTGAACCGGCTGCTCACGCAGATTGAGCGAATTCTCGAAATAAACGCTCTAGAACAGGTGAGCAAAACCGTTGTAGAAGCGGCCCGCGAGAGCCTCGTCATTGGGGAGTCCTAACGGCGCGAGTTCAACCCTGCCACTGCTTAGTAGAATTTCGATCTGCGTTTGGCGATGTGCCCGGGGACCGATGAACAGGCCGCGCGGCGCGCTCTTGGGTTTTTGATTACTGCTCACTACAGTGAACTTTACGAGGTCGCCAACCTCCTTCAACTCTGCGTCAAATCGCAACTTTCGCTGCCAATCACTGCTGGAAAGGGTTCAAGTAAGCAGTAGCGTAGGGAAGAATCCGCACGCGGTCAACTTGGCGCGGAATGGCCTCCCGAAAGGATTGTTAAATGGGCAACGCCGTCTCTCGCCAACAGTCGGCTGCCTCGCTTCGTCTGAACCAGTGTATATAATAAGACCATGATTGGGAATGTTGTGGCCGTGACAGCGCTCGCCGCATTTATGGTTTTTTCGCTAGGGGCTCAGCCGGTCGAACAAAAACTTAAGAAGTTAACGGAGTTAGGTCTCGCTGAGGCTCCGGGAGAAGTCCCCGTTTTCTACGTAAAGTCTGCAGAGGAGCGAGCCATCCGATTACAAAAATCACTGCAAGCCGGCCACGCCTGGTTCCAAAAGCAACTGCACGTACAAGTGCCCATCACACTGGCCGTGCTTGACTCCGCGACGTGGGGCAAGGTTACTCACTATCCCTACGGAATGCCTCACGAGTTTGATTCCGAAAGCGGTCCAGGACTAGTCGTCTTCGCGGCCACCCCCGTGCCAAAACCACCCAGTCCACCCTTGCCTGGTATTGATCGCGATCATGCCTATGGGGGAGTTCTGAATAGTGAGCATATTCTATTTCACGAAGTTGGCCATATCCTGGCTGGTCGCCTGAAAATCATGCGCAGACCTAACCATCTAGTGGACGAACTGGTGGCTACTATGTTTGCGGCTTCATATATTGCTTTTGAACGGCCGGACATGAACGTATTTTTGCAAGGCCGCCGGGCAGCCCAACCTCCAAGGTACACATCGTTGGCCGATCTTGATTATTTGGGCCATCATGTCGGCCAGAAAAACTATACCTGGTTACATCAGGAACTGTGGCCCTTAGCGGCTGTTTTGGTGAAAGGCCATAGTTTCCCAACCCTGGTAGAGAAACTTCAGAAGTTGTTTCCACCCTCTGCAAACGATCGAGCGCTTATGCCCGAAGAGATTGTTGAACGTCTGGAACGTATTCAGCCTGACTTCTCAAAGGGCTCGCTCAATAAACCGAGTACCATCACGCGAATTAAGCCGGCGGCTTGCCCTGAATCTGCGCGAGGGATGGACAACTCAGATGAAGAAAATGGCCAACCAGTGGTGGTACGAAATAATACGAATGAGCCGCTCGATATCCCTCTCGCCGAAGATCCGGGACAGATTTGGAGAGTGGCGGCGCATTCCTGGCGTACCGCAAATGACATTCGTGTGGGCTCAGCGTTTAAACTTCCCGATGGCACCTGCCTGGTGGCTCGTGAAGAGCCCACTCTGGCTGTCATCGGGAGACAGTAGTAGCGTTACTCTTTGCAATGTGCCACTGCTTAGAATAACCGAGGCCGGCAGTGTCGGCACTAGAGGTTGGCATTTGGCGGAGGGTTGAGCCCCGTCTCCCACTCAATTCTTCACCGTAATCAGCAGCAGACATTATTCGCCTGTTGCAGGCAGCCCGATAGGGCTCAGGTCGGAAGTGTGCACAAACGAACGTTTCTGCAACATTCCGCCAGAACCCCTGTTTCTGTGGATATTCGCATTGCACAAAGGTATTGCGTAATGTAAACTAATGGCAATAGATTATTGCAATGCTCATCGGCTACGCCCGCGTCTCGACCAACGATCAGGAGACCGCCACGCAAGTGGCGGCTTTGAAGGCGGCTGGGTGTGAGCGGATCTATCGTGAGAAGGCTCCTGGTGGAAGATGGGACAGACCCGAACTGCACAGGCTGCTCGATCAACTACGCAAGAGCGACGTGCTTGTCGTCTGGAAGCTCGACCGGCTATCCCGTTCTCTTCGTGACGTACTCACGATCATGGAGCGGCTCGGGGAAGCCTCGGCTGGATTCCGCAGTTTGACCGAAGCCATTGACACGACAACGCCTGCTGGGCGGATGATGATGCAGATGGTCGGAGCATTCGCCGAATTCGAGCGCGCCATGCTGCGAGAACGCACCAAGGCCGGCCTGGATGCCGCCAGAGAGGACGGACGGATCGGAGGCCGCCGCCCGAAATTCACCGAACAGCAGCAATCGGAGATCAGGAAGATGGTTACCAGGGGCGACAAGAGCGCTGCTGATGCAGCTCGGCTGTTCAAGGTCCATCCGGCGACTGTTTCGAGGCTACTCGCCCGAGCCAGTGCCAAGAAGGTCCGCTATGCCAAATAATGTTGACGATCTATGCCAAATAATTATGAAAGTGACACATTTGCACCTCCAACGTGTATAATAATGGACATCTGTGTCCTGATATCCATTAAGAGGATCTATGCTCAGCCAAACTACCGAATATGCGCTAAGAGCCGTTGTATGGTTGGCCCAAAACCAGGGCAGTCCGCAAACCGCGGCCCAGATTAGTGAAGCGACAAAGGTACCCGTCAGCTATTTATCCAAGGTGTTGCAATCTCTTCGACGGGCAAGCGTTGTAGGGGCTGTTCGTGGTTTGCACGGTGGGTTTGAACTTGCTGGGGCGCCGGAGACGATTTCCATTCTTGATATTGTGAACATTGTTGAACCCGTTCCCAGGATCAAGCAGTGTCCACTTGGGTTGCAGTCCCACCAGGGGCAACTATGCCCGCTGCATCGGAAACTTGATCTGGCTATGGAAATGGTGGAGCACTCTTTCCGAAGCACATGCCTTGCAGATTTGTTGCGCCCGGAACTTGGCAGCAGGCCTTTGTGCGAAACGCTTTATTCCATTGCGGGGGTTCGTTCATGAGATCCCTATTCTTTTTAGTTGCTTTGGGAACCTGTCGGGCTCAATTTCCCGACCTAAGCGGTTCGTTCACCTTTCCCTTGGAAAGCGATGCTATCCGCTACGGTGTGCCAGCAAAACGAGATCCAATTGCACTGCTCCAAAAGAAGTTGGATGCAGGGCAGATTCAACTGTTGTTTGATGAAAAGCATGGCTATCTTCCATCGGTTTTGAAGGCACTCGGAGTTTCGACGCAAACTCAAACGCTGGTTTTCTCGAAGACCAGCTTTCAGTTCAACCGGATCTCGCCTTCTACTCCTAGGGCGCTTTATTTCAATGACGATGTTTACGTGGGTTGGGTTCAGAACGGTGAGGTAGTTGAGATATCGGCGGTGGATCCTGAACGTGGCGCGATCTTCTATTCGCTTGATCAAAGACCCGTTTCCAAGCCGCGTTTCGATCGGCGGGATGAATGCCTGCAGTGCCATGCATCACCCAGAACGCTGGGAGTTCCTGGTCACCTGGTGCGGTCGGTGTACAGCGATAACGAAGGGTTTCCACAAACGCAGGCTGGAGGGTTTGTTACTGATCATCGAAGTCCGTTTGCGGAACGTTGGGGTGGTTGGTACGTAACTGGTACGCATGGGGAACAGCGGCACTTGGGAAATGTAATGGTGGAGGATAAGAGCCATCCTGACCGCTTGAACATCGAGGCGGGGGCAAATATTGTGGATTTGAAGGGGATTGTGGATGCATCGCCCTACTTGACCAGGCATAGCGATATTGTGGCTTTGATGGTGTTGGAGCATCAGACTCGGATGCACAATCTTTTTACGCGTGTCAGTTATGAGACCAAAGTGGCATTGCGATCGCAAACGGAAATGAACAAAGCGTTGGGGAGGCCTGCTGCAGAATGGAGCGATTCCACCAAACGAAGAATCTACTCGCCTACGGAAGTGTTGCTTCGTTATTTACTATTTGTGGAAGAACCGGAACTGGTTTCGCCAATTCGAGGAACTTCAGGTTTGGAACATAGCTTTGCTGCCAACGGGCCAAGAGACAGCCAAGGCCGATCTTTGCGCGACATGGATCTAAAACGGAAGACTTTTCGTTATCCTTGCAGCTATTTGATTTATTCCGATGCGTTTGATGCGATACCTCAACCGGCAAGAGACTATCTGCTGCGCCGTTTGTGGGAAGTTCTAACGGGAAAGGACAATAGTCCCGATTTTCGATCACTGCGCAGAGAGGACAGACAGGCGGTGCTGGAGATCCTCCGTGAAACGAAGAAAGGCTTGCCTGGGTATTGGTATCCAGCCGCTGCGGGCATTCCCCTAACCTCATCTCAGTAATAAAACCTATTCCCTCAGATTGCATTTCTCCTTAAAATCGAGGTGGAATGCGTCCTTTTCGAAAAATTGTCAGTTTTTGGCTTCAACTCTTGGTTTGGAGTCTGATTTGTGTTTTCAAGTTGGATTTTGGAGCCCTTACGGATTGGCAAAAAGGTAGCATTCTGATCCAAGAGCAACCACTGCCACTGTTTGTTTTGTTCTTTGGCTTGCTGATGTTGGGAGCAGCTCACCTAATGAAGACCACAGGCCACACTGCAGCTTCGCTGTGGGGATCTGTTGGTTTGGAGACAAGTTTTGCAGCACCCACAAAACTTGGGTGGGAATGGTTGGTGTTGGCATTACTGGGGACAGCCATTGGCTTGGGAATTGCTGAATCACGGCAAAGTTATTACTTCGTACAGGACGACAACTATGCCGAGTTTCTGCCAGGTATCGTCTACGGCTGCCGAGAGGTTTTTGCAGGCCGCTTTGCAAATTGGAACCCTTACCAGATGTTAGGAATGCCGTTGGCGGATTTAGGTACCTACGCACTTACTTATCCGCCTACCTACATTAGTTATGCCATAGCAAGGTTTCTACTGCGAGATGAACTTCGGGTAATCGACGTGTTTTGCTGGATCCATCTTTTATCTGGTGCGGCAGCATTTTATTGCTTATGCCGATACCTTCGGCTTTGGACCACGCTATCTGCGGCTGCAGCTGTTTGCTTTACTCTTAGTGGTTACTCGTTGATTGCAGGCCGCAGTTGGTACTATATGACGCCGACGGCGGTATGGTTTCCTTTGTTAATGCTGCTTGCCATGAACTTCAAACCCGAGAAATCGGGACCACTTTGGACAGTGGCTACCGGATTGAGTCTGGGCATGTTCTACCACTCAGGGAACGTGCAAATGTGGCTCTATGGTGTCGGCTTTTTTATCTTGATTGTTTGTTTGCGAAAGATCAAAGAGGAATGGCATTGGCAGGACCTCATGAGGGTACTTCCAGGTTTCATAATTGGTGTAGGGCTGATTCTGCCATTGCTGATTCCCCAATGGAGAGCCACTTCTGGTATGGTGCGATCTGCGGCGGGGGAGGGAATTGAAAGAGGATTGTTCTCTCTAATATTTCCCAATCCATTTGTGAATTCGCCAATGGTAAACAAGACTGGCTCTGACCTTTCAGCCTCTGGTGGCCAGTTCTACTATGCGGGCACTCTTTTTACTATGGCTTGGCTGTTTGGATTGGCGGCGCTTTCCACTGGCAACGGCGGGATGAAAGCTTTCCGGGCGAATCCTATGCTTACCGGCTCGGTGATCGCGTTTCTCTCCGCTTTGGGGCAGCAAGGTGGACTTTGGGTGCTCCAAACCAAACTGCCGTTGCTGAGCGGATTCACACATCCAGAGAAGTTCTTACCATTCCTTCACCTGTTCTCTATTCTCATTGGTGCCCTGTTTGTTCAGGGTTGGTGCAGTCGCTATGCAAATCGACAAGCCATCAGCACAGCTGTCTTGTTCGTTTGCATTGGGTTGATGTTTCACCATGCTTCGCTTTCAACTCAGGCATTTTATGTTTATGGGGATCGGCCAGATTCCGAGATTTCCAGCAGCCTGGTTGCGAGTATCGGAAACGAACGGTTTTTTCCTGCAGCACCGCAACGATCAGAATCGGCGGGGTTCTTACCTAGCCTGATGCTAAATGTGGGGACTCTGGTAAACGTTCAATCTCTGGACGGTCATGAACCTCTTTGGCGATCGAAAAGCCCCTTCAAGGATTTACAAAATTCCTTTGTGGATAGCTATGTTGAAACTCTAAATACCTACGGAGTTACCCGCATCATTTTCCATAGCACTTTAGAAAAGTATGTTCCCTCGAAGAACAAGAGTATGCATTCAATGGAGGATGTGGGTCCGGAGTGGAATAAGAAGCTCCACAACTTGGTATTGGACAAACCAATACTGTACTCTGACGATCGTGTGTCGGTGACAAAGCTGAGCGGGAGTGATCCATTGGCCAGAAGGGAAAGCGACAAGGCTGAACTGCCTCTGCGGATTGTGGGCAGCGATCTGGTGGTGAGTGTTCCCAATAGCGGTGAGCAGGAAGAGATTATGGTGAACTATCTTTGGCGCCCTGGGATCACAGCTACCATCGGCAATAGCCCCATTGAAACGCGACCCGACAAGTACCAAAGAATTCTTCTAACTGCACCTCAAAATGGCGGGTACATTACGATTCGCTACGAAGTGGGCTGGCTGAAAGTAATTGCTTTGGGATTGCTGGTTGTTCTGTTCGGATGCGCATTGGAAGCTTGGTTGGGGCAATCCAAACGATTCCATCTTGTAACCTAGAGGAATGATTCTCTACCGCCCTGTTGGCGAAAAAGAATGGACGTTGATTCACGATTCCGGGTGCAAGCGGTTTCCACCGCGCTTACCGGATCAACCTATCTTCTACCCAGTTCTGGATTACGATTATGCCTGTGAAATTGCTCGCGATTGGAATTCAAAAGATCCACGCAATGGCATGGTGGGCTACGTCACTCAATTTAGAATCGATGGACGCTTTGTGCGTCGCTACCCTGTCCATACCGTTGGTGCTGCGAATCATCGCGAACTGTGGGTGCCCGCCGCAGACCTCGGGGAATTCAACAATCGCATTGATGGATACATCGAAGTGATCGCGGAATTTCGCCTGGAAGCCGGTCTTTCCTGTTAAGCTATTCAATTCCTATGTCCAAGCCTTGGCTCTCACAATATTCGAGCTTCGTTCCCACCGAACTGCCATTGCCGCAAGCCAGCATGATCGATATTTTTGAGCAGACGGTGGCTGCTAACCCGCAGTCTGCGGCAATTCATTATTTCGATCGAACTATTTCTTTCGGTGAACTCAACGAGCGAGCGGATCAGTTCGCTGCACTGCTTGCCAGTTGGGACATTGGGCATGGTGATCGAGTTGCGATATCCGCGCAGAACGACCCTGAATTTCTGGTTACACAGTACGGCGCCTGGAAACGTGGTGCGATTGTTGTCCCGCTGAGCCCAATGTTTAAGAAGAAGGAAATCGGCTACCAGTTGGCCGATTGCGGAGCCAAAGTTTATGTTGCCGAGGATTCCATTCTGCAGAAAGAAGCCAATAGCGTTTTGGCTGAAACTCCAGTGCAACATGTAATTCCCTTGAGTGAGTTTGCTGCCTCTCTTGATGCCTTCGTTCCGTCGCCAAAGAATCGCGTTGCTGTTTCGCCCGACGATATGGCTTACCTTGTCTATACGTCGGGGACCACGGGTCCACCCAAAGGCTCCATCAGTCTGCATCGCCACATCGCCTATAACGCAAATACCTTTCGAACTTGGTTCGACATCGGGCCTGGCGACGTCATTCTAGGCATCGCACCGCTATTTCACATTACTGGGATCGTGGCGCAAATTGCTTTGTCAGCACTGTCCGGAGTGCCACTGATTTTGTACCATCGCTTCGATGCCTGGGAAACGTTTCGCCTGATTGAAAAATGGAAAGCTACTATGGCGGTGGCGGCTATCACGGCATATATAGCACTGCTGCGCGATCCGCATTCCAATGATCTTTCGTCTTTCACAAAATGCTGCACGGGTGGTGCCCCGGTGGCTCCGGCAATTGTAGAAGAATTCCAAAACCGCTTCGGAGTGCGGATTCACAATACCTATGGTTTAACGGAAGTGAATTCGCCAAGCCATCTGACTCCGCTGGGCGTGCAAGGCCGGGTTGATTCCAATTCTGGTGCCCTAGCCATAGGACTGCCCATTCCTGGCTGCGAGGCGCGCATTGTCGATTTGAAGGACGCGGGGAAGGTTCTGCCTCCTGATGAAGTTGGTGAGATCGCATTAAAGGGGCCATTCCTATTCAGTGGCTATTGGAACAAACCGGAAGCCACCGCCAAAGCATTTCACGATAACTGGTTTCTAACCGGCGATGTGGCGAAGATGGATGAGGACGGCTGGTTCTACATTGTCGACCGAAAGAAGGACATGATTGTTGCCTCCGGTTATAAGGTGTGGCCCCGCGATGTGGAAGACGTGCTTTACCAACACCCCGGTGTTCGGGAAGCTGCTGTGATTGGTGTGCCCGATCCTTATCGGGGGGAAACGGTGAAGGCAGTGATCGCTCTGCGACCGGAATTTGCGGGCAAGGTGAGTGAATCCGATATCATCGAATTCACGAAGCAGCGTATGGCATCCTACAAATATCCGAGGATCGTGGAGTTTGTATTGGAAATTCCCAAGACGGCTTCGGGCAAGTTCTTGAGAAGAGAGTTACGAGGATCATCCACATGATGGAATTAGGATTCGTTACGGCGATTCTGCCGGAATTGTCATTGGAAGAAGTGGCCGATTTTGCCGCGCAGAATGATTATGATTGCATTGAAGTAATGTGCTGGCCTAAAGGCAAAGCAGACAGGCGTTACGCCGGTATCACCCACATTGATGTGACGGGATTCAAGGCTGATGATGCGCGCCGGGTTAACGATTTGATGGCGAAGGCAGGAGTGAAGATCAGTGGCCTGGGCTACTATCCGAATCCATTGGCACCGGATCAGGCCGAGGCGCAAATCTATGTTGAGCATTTGAAAAAAGTGATTACTGCCGCGCGCCTTTTAGGATTGGGTGTAGTCAACACTTTCGTCGGGCGGGACTACACAAAATCAATCGACGACAACTGGCCTCGGTTCCTGAAAACCTGGAAGCCAATCATCAAGCACGCTGAGAACAATGGGATGCGAATAGGGATTGAAAATTGCCCAATGTCCTTCACCAAGGATGAATGGCCTGGTGGTAAGAACCTGGCATTTTCACCGAGCATCTGGCGGCGCATGTACAACGATATTCCCAGTGATCATTTTGGACTGAACTTTGATCCATCGCACTTCGTTTGGCTTCACATGGATTATTTGAAGGCGATGCGCGAATTTAAACACAAGCTTTTCCACATCCATGCCAAGGACGTCCACCTTGACCAGGAAAAACTGGATGATGTTGGGACGCTGGCATTTCCGAATCTTTATCACACGCCGAAACTCCCGGGTATGGGTGACGTGAATTGGGGCCGATTCTTTGCAACGCTCACCGAGACGGGGTATAAAGGCCCGGTGTGCGTCGAAGTAGAAGACCGCGCGTATGAGGGGACTTTGGAGTTGCGGAAGACTGCTCTACGCACCACGCGGAATTATTTGAGGCAATTCATTGCATAAATGATATGAAACTCTTGAAGATTGTTTCTTGTTTTGGGATGGCAGCGATACACGCGCAAACCGCTACGGAGGTTGACCTCAAATTCGAAGTAGCCACTATCCGACCGTCACCATTAACTGAGCGAGGCTACAGCATCAACCCCAACCCGGGGAGTTTTCGAGCAAGAAACGTCAAAGTGCAACAGTTGATTCAATTCACATATGGTATTCAGGATTACCAAGTTATTGGCGGATCAGGCTGGGTAAGAACCGAAGGTTACGCCATAGTGGCGAATTTTGAGCTGCTCGACAACGCCCCCAAGCTTTCGAGCGCAGCGGCACTTGAACAGATGCGTTCGCGCGTGGGTAATCTTCTAAAAGAACGTTTTCGATTGAAATTGCGCGAAGAGATGAAGGAGCTTCCGATTTACTCAATCATTCTAGTTAAAAGCCGGCATAAACTAAAAGTTCCAGACTCTGGCGAGGGTGGAAGCATTATCGTAAACCAGAACAACGGCTCGGGAACAATCCGGGCCACCAGTTCAACTCTTAAATCCTTTGCGGATTCGTTGGGGAACATTCTTGGTCGGCCAGTGGTGAACGAAACGGGCCTTGACGGAACTTTCGATTTCGATTTGACATGGTCGGCTGATCTGAACTCAGCGGCCGATCAAAGTGGCCCGTCGATCTTCACGGCGTTGCAGGAACAACTGGGCTTGAAGTTGGAATCAAAGAAAGGTCCAGTGAAGGTTTACGTGATTGAGCAGGTGAATAGGCCCACAGAGAACTGAACCAGTCTACTGTTTCTTTGCGTGGATCTCCTGCAGGTTCCAGACACGAATGGGATCGCGCCGTCCACTAGCAGCGGCTTCCGCAGCAGCCTTTGCTGCGCTCATCGTTGTAATACAGGGAATGCGATAAGCTACAGCGGCGCGGCGAAGAGCCTTCTCATCACTAAACGAGTGGCTGCCAGTGGTCGTGTAGATCGCCAATTGAACTTGCCCGGCCTTCAGCAAATCTACCGCATTGGGGCGGCCTTCATTCACCTTGAACACCGTCTTGCATTTCAAGCCAACTGCATGTAGCGCTGAAGCTGTACCACGGGTGGCTGCAAGTTCATAGCCAAGCTCAGAAAACTTTTTGGCAATCTCCATCGCCTCGTTCTTATCCTTCTCATTCACGCTGATGAACACAACGCCCTTATCCGGTAGCGGTGAACCAGCACTGCGCTGGGCCTTGGAAAATGCCTCTCCAAAATTATCACCAACCCCCATCACCTCACCAGTGGATCGCATTTCCGGCCCTAACACTGGATCAACTCCAATGAACTTATTGAAAGGGAATACCGGGGACTTCACAAAATATTGCGGCACAGGGAGAACACCAGAAACGCGGCCGCCCGTGAGGTGCCCAAAATCTTTCAGCTTCATTCCCAGCATCAAGCCCACGGCAATTTTGGGAAGTGGAACGCCAGTAGCTTTGCTGACATATGGAACTGTGCGTGAGGCTCTGGGATTTACTTCCAGGACGAAAACCTTCCCGTCTTTGATAGCGTATTGCACGTTCATCAACCCAATCACATTGAGTGCCAGTGCGAGTTTCACTGAATATTCTTCAATGGTTTTGCGGACGTCATCCTTCAATGAGAAGGGAGGCAGCACACAGGAACTGTCGCCAGAATGCACGCCTGCTTCCTCAATGTGCTCCATAATACCGGCAATTAAAACATTCTGACCATCGGATAGGCAGTCCACATCCACTTCAACGGCTTCTTCCAGGAAGCGGTCAATGAGAACAGGCCGTTCCTGCGAAAATACAACAGCCTCTTTCATATACCTTTCAACGGTTGCTTCTTCGTAAGCAATTACCATGGCACGTCCGCCAAGTACGTAGCTTGGACGCACAAGAACTGGATACCCCAACCTACGGGCCACAGCGCAGGCTTCTTCCACACTGGTTGCTGTACCGTTTTCGGGGGAAGGAATCCCTAACTCATCCAACAGATTTCCGAATCGCTTTCGATCTTCCGCAAGATCAATATTCTCTGGATCCGTTCCGATGATCGGGACGCCTTGCGCCTTCAAAGGAAGTGCCAAGTTCAAAGGCGTCTGCCCGCCAAACTGCACAATCACCCCATCTGGTTTTTCAGTGTCACAGATGTTCAACACATCTTCCAATGTCAATGGCTCGAAGTAAAGGCGGTCAGAAGTATCGTAATCGGTGGACACCGTTTCGGGATTACAGTTCACCATAATCGATTCATGATCGAAAGCTTGCAGTGCATAAGCCGCATGGCAGCAGCAATAATCGAACTCGATTCCCTGGCCAATTCGATTAGGACCACTGCCCAGGATGATCACCTTCTTGCGGCTACTAACGTTGGCTTCGCATTCCGATTCGTAGCTGGAATAAAGGTAAGGAGTAAAGCTCTCAAATTCCGCCGCGCAGGTGTCAACCCGGCTGAAATTGGCAGTTACACCTAATTGCTTACGCCGGGCTCGAACTTCAATAGAGTCCTTATTCCAAAGTCTTGCCATTGTGGTGTCGGCAATGCCTCTTCGCTTGGCTTCGCGCATGGTTTCGGCATCGATGGAATCCAGACTTAGCGCACCGACTTCTGCCGTCAATTTCACCTGATCATGCAATTGCTTCAAGAACCATGGATCCACTTGGCAATGTTCGTGAATCTCTTCAATGCTCCATCCCTGTTCCAGCGCGAATAGAATGTAGTTCAAGCGGTCAGGAGTTGGCGTAATCAGTTTTTGCGGAATTAACGCCACATCCATCGCATCCACTTTGGTGGCGGATTTCCCTGTCTCAAGGCTGCGAATTGCTTTACCCAAAGATTCCTGGAAGGTCCGCCCAATGGCCATCACTTCACCCACGGATTTCATTTGCGTACCGAGAGTGGTATCCGCGCCAGGGAACTTCTCAAACTGCCAGCGTGGGATTTTCACCACAACATAATCGATGGTGGGTTCAAAACAAGCTGGGGTCAACCGAGTGATGTCGTTTGGAATTTCATCCAACCGGTACCCCACTGCCAACTTCGCGGCAATCTTGGCGATAGGAAATCCTGTAGCTTTCGATGCCAATGCTGACGATCGTGAAACCCGCGGATTCATTTCAACTACAACCATCCGCCCATCCACAGGGTTGATGGCGAATTGAACGTTGGAACCGCCTGTATCCACGCCAATTTCCCGAAGACATCGTAATGACCCATCGCGCATCATTTGATATTCGCGATCACTTAGCGTTTGGGCTGGGGCAACCGTGATTGAGTCGCCGGTATGGACACCCATCGGGTCGAAATTCTCAATGGAGCAAACGATGATGCAGTTGTCGGCCTGATCACGCATCACTTCCATCTCGAACTCTTTCCAACCAAGCACACTTTCTTCAACCAGCACTTCATGAACTGGTGAGAGATCCAAACCACGAGTCAGAATTGCTTCCAGATCTTCGCGATTGTAAGCAATGCCGCCGCCACTTCCGCCCATTGTGAAGCTAGCGCGCAGAATCAGTGGATAGCCTACTTTTTCTGCAAATTTCAAACCGCCAGGAATGCTGTTCACCAGTTGCGATAGCGGAGTATCAAGGCCGATTTTCTTCATCGCATCCTTGAAAAGCAATCGATCCTCGGCCTTCTTGATGGCATCGATTTTGGCGCCAATCAGTTCCACGCCGTACTTTTCCAGAATGCCGGCTTCGGCAAGTTCAATGGATAAATTCAGCGCCGTCTGTCCGCCTACGGTAGAAAGTAATGCGTCGGGCCGTTCCCGTTCAATGATCTTTTCCAGATAGTCGCGATGCAATGGTTCTACGTAGGTCCGATCCGCCAAATTGGGATCGGTCATAATCGTGGCGGGATTGGAATTCACAAGGATTACTTCAAAGCCGTCAGCCTTCAGGGCTTTGCATGCTTGCGTACCGGAATAGTCGAATTCACAAGCCTGGCCAATTATAATCGGCCCCGAACCTATGATCATGATGCGGTGGATGTCGTTGCGTCTTGGCATGCCGTTCTAGTTTTTATGCTCCCGCATCAATTGGACAAAATCATCAAATAAGTAAAGGGAGTCGTGAGGCCCAGGTGCCGCCTCAGGATGGTATTGTACGCAAAACGCAGGGGCGTTTTTCAGCCGGAAACCTTCCAGCGTATGGTCATTCAGATTTTCGTGCGTCAGTTCCACTTCGCTAGAGTTGAAGGAATCAGGATCGACTGCGAACCCATGATTCTGTGCAGTAATTTCCACTTTTTTCGTCAGGTGATTAATTACTGGATGATTGCCGCCGCGATGTCCGAATTTCAATTTGAACGTCTTGGCGCCGCAAGCAAGGGCTAGCATTTGATGCCCTAGACAAATTCCAAACACCGGCTTTTTGCCAATCAGTTTCCGGATCTCCGCTGCTTGCTTCGACAACGGCTCCGGGTCCCCTGGGCCATTGGAAAGAAATACTCCGTCCGGTTTTAGCGACAGTACATCCTCTGCGGTTGTTAAGGAAGGAACCACCGTAACGCGACAGCCGCTGGAGACAAGCCTTCGCAGAATATTTCGTTTGATGCCGTAATCGTAGGCAACCACATGCAACGGCTGTTCACCATCCTTCACTAGTTGCACATGGGCCAGCCTTTCAGAAGGAGAACAGGGTTGAACAGGCTCAATCCATTCATATCGTTTCAGGGTGGAAACTCGAGTTGCCAAGTCCAAGCCAGCCATAGATGGAATGGCTCTTGCCCTGGCAATTAGCACATCAGGATTACTTTCCACCGTGGACAAAACGCCGCGCATTACGCCGCGCATTCGCAGGTGACGCACCAGCTTGCGCGTATCAATAGAAGCCGCTACAGGGATGTTGTTGTTTGCCAGAAATTGGTCAGCCGATTCATCCGCTCGCCAATTGCTGGTATTCGGGGAAAAATCGCGGACTACTAAGCCTTCAATGTACGGTTTGGCAGATTCGGAATCCTGATTGTTCGCACCGTAGTTGCCAATTTGAGGATATGTGAGAACGACAATCTGACCGGAATAGGATGGGTCTGTGAAGATTTCCTGGTAACCGGTAATAGAAGTATTGAAAACAACTTCGCCACTTCTTTCTATGGACGCACCAAATGCCTTACCCTCGAAGATACTTCCATCTTCCAGGGCGAGGATTGCTTTGTTCAACTCGCTTGGTCCTCCGGGTGGGGTTTCCATCTATTGGACCATGTTGGCACTGGTAAGAGCAACAATTTGGCAGCAATTTACTCGATTTTTGTAGCGGATAAATTCACTTGTTCTGTTGTTGCCTCCTTCACCGTAACGTTGGTTCCTTTATTTTCTAAAGATTGCAACCGGTCGTCATTAAGGAATGCGGTTCCCGGTATTTCTTCCTCGAATGCAAATAGCCTATATCCGCCCGGAACCACTCTTGTTAGCTTGTAGCGGCCGGATTCGTCGGTCTTTGCCATCCTAAGTTGTGAGTAGCCACCCCGGACGATTGGAAGCAGCACAACGGTCATGTTGGCCGCGGGTTTCCCCTCAGCAGTTACCAACCCTTCCACAGAAGCAACTTTGGTGCTCAGCACTAGTTCCAACTCCAGGTTTGCATTTTCGGTCACTGAGAGTATCTGCCCTAAATCAACACCGCTCTTTTCCCGGACATGTTTCACAAAAGAACTAGCTTCCGTGGATTGAAATTGTACCGAATAGGTACCGGCAGGCACGATGGTGGGAACAAGTTTACCCTCTTTGATCGATAGCGTTGGAGTTGCGATATGGCCAACAGATTTTTCAGACAGCATCAGGTAACCATTGATCGGTTTCGTTTCTGTCGTATCCTCCCACAAAACCGTTACGCTAACCTTGCCAGGATCACCATAAGTGATGTTCACGTTTTCCATATTGCCGTTTACTTCTAAAGGTGTTCTTCCAACAGGCCATTGCGATAGATCTTGTCTCAGCACTGCCACGAAGTAGGATCCTGGTTGAACTGCTAGAAACTCGTAACTCCCGTCCTTCAAAACCACTGCATTAAGTTGCCTGACTCCGAATCCTCTGGACATTGCCGCCGAATCTTTGGGTAGCAATTGTACTTGTGCGGTTTGATCTGTGGAAGTTTTGGAGCCAGCATATTTCACCGACCCGCGGATATTAAACACCGGTGTTTTCCGGATACGGATGACAATGTTATCCACCTGTCGGCCTGCAGCTACTTCTACGATTGCCGCCGATTCTTCATCTGTCGATGATGGAAAGTAGGTTGGCGAATAGTCTTCTTCCTGTTTTGATGATGAGGTGATCGCGTTAGTCCCCACCGTTCGCACCACTCCGTCAATCAATGCTGTAGTGAACCTGGTGATCCTCTTGTTGAAAGCGTTCGCTACGACGATGTAGTTCCCGGGAGTGAGACCAGATATGCGAAACTCGCCAATATCGTTCGTATTCCCATTAGTCCCACCCGCCTGGCGATTCCAACGGGATTTTTGCATCGCAATCACCGACGTTTGCGTAACCGGCTCACCATCCTCATCAATAACCCTTCCGGTTAGAACGGATTGTGGCATGGCCCTGAATTCCAAGTCGGACTTCCTTTCCTTGGCCTTGAAGGAAATTGATTCTCCGGAATACTGAAACTTCTTTGACCCATATTCCTGGCTTAGGTATCCAGATTTTTCAAGGAACAATCGGTAGACCCCAGGTTCCACTCCAACGAAGAAGAATTTTCCATCTCCTGAGGTAACGGTCATGATTGGTCTTTGAGGGCCTTTGATCGTACGAAGTGTGAGGTTCGCTCTTCGAACAGGCACTCCCGTTAAGGCGTCTACAACGCGTCCATCGAACTGTGCAGTTGTGTCGATTAGGTTGGTTTGAGTCTGTGCTAAACAAATCAGTCCTGTTGAGATAAAACAGAGACAGACCGCTATTAAAGAACGGAAAGGTCTTTCACCAATCGGCATGCCTTCATAGTAACTCCAACCGTAAGGGTCAGCCAGCCAACTGAGTCGATTTCATGATCAGCGATAGAAGATTCCAAGCAACCACGGCAGCAAAGCCAATGTTGATTCTGGTAAGCAACTTTGCCTTACCTCCATACCAACAAACAATCCCCAGACCAACAGCAAGGATCTTGATAAAAGCTAGCCCGACAATGGGAGAAGGGAAAGCCTCAATTGCCCACTTTACAACCGGATTGCCTTCTTGCACTCCATGGAGCAGGAAGGCAACCGTTGTGAGGAAGTCCAATATCTGCAAATATCCGTACTGATACATCAGTTGTGTCATGTTGTGATTTGCTCGGTCGATGATTTATCAACAATACGGGCAAAACTTGCACGAGTGAAGTACCAATCCGGTACAGTACAGGTTCTAAGTGCGGCTAGTACGTGATGCTGCCAGATACTACACTACGAGCTTCCAAGGGGCCCTTTCCTCGCGTTTCATCCACTTTTTCAGGTCAGGCTGTACAATTGTGTCCTTGGCAGCGTCCCAATCCACACGCTTGCCAGAACGTAGGGAAATGTTCGCCAACAGGCAAGTCACCGTCGACTTGTAGCAAACCTCAATATCGCTAATCGGCTTTTGGCGCGTCTTGACGCAGTCCAGGAAGTTAGCCCAATGAGCAATGTTGGAATTGTTGGAGGACTTCACCTCAACTTCCTCCAAATCGCTCCCTTTTTCTGGGTATACATGATACAAGCTCCGATCCACAAATAGAGTAGCCTTCGATCCGTGGAACATTGTCCCGTAACCTTTGCCGAACATGGAATTGGCATTGCCGCTGCGGTGCTCATAAGTGGCAATAAATCCGGGGTAATCGTAAGTGGCCATGATTGTATCAGCCGTCTCGCGATTGTCGGTATACCAAAGCTTGCCACCGAAAGAATTGACAGACCTAGGCATTACATCAGCCATTCCCATTTGAGCGATGTCCAGCACATGAACGCCCCAATCGGTCATCATGCCACCGGCGTAATCCCAGAACCAGCGGAAATGCGAGAAAGCTTTGGGATCCACGCCAAATCGATTGGCGTTAAACGGTCGTTTGGGTGCGGGTCCAAGCCACATGTCCCAATCGAGCCCTTCAGGGATCGGAGCCCCGTCCGCCGGATTTCCAATTCCGTCGGGATTGGAAAGTCCATAGTTCCAGGTTTTGATGGCCGTAACTTTGCCAATCTTCCCATCCATCACCATCTTGGTAGCTTCCTGAAAATGCGCACCAGAGCGTTGCATGGTTCCAGCTTGTACAACACGTTTGTACTTGCGGGCCGCCTGAACCATCTTTTGGCCTTCTTCGATGGTCACGCAAATTGGCTTTTCCACGTAAACATCCTTGCCGGCCTTGCAAGCTTCAACGGTCATGTACGGATGCCAATGGTCTGGGGTGGAAATATTCACTATGTCGATCGATCTGTCGGCCAGCACTTCACGGAAGTCGGTGATCCCCTTGGCCTTTCCCTTGGTCATGGCAACAGCTTTTTCCAGGTTCGGTTTGTAGATGTCGCAAATGGTGACAACCTCAAGATTGTCCTGCTTCATGGCAGCGTTCATGTTGCCTTGTCCCATGCGGCCCACACCGATGAATGCGGCGTTGACGCGATCATTGGCACCACGGACTTGGCCCGTGAAAATGTTTGTAGTGAAAAGGGCAGCAGCCGACTTGGTGAGGAAATCTCTGCGTTGAGTGTTTTCTTTGGTCATCGCAGGCAATTCTATCACGACCGCCTGCCGTAAAATTTCTTCTAGTTCAAGAAATAAGTGCGATACAGACTGTCGCGCTGTTTAGGCACAAATCCCGCATCGCGGATGATCCTGCGCAAATCTTCCTCGGTTGCCTGATTCCGCGCACCGGCTTGATAAACCACGTTCTCTTCAATCATTACGCTACCTACGTCGTTGCCGCCAAATCGCAGACCCAGCTGGCACACTTTCAGACCTTGTGTTACCCAGGAAGTCTGAACATTCAAGATGTTGTCCAAGTAAATTCGGCAAACTGCCAAAGTTCGTAGGAATTCAACGGAGGTGGTCTCTTCCTTGACGAATCGACCTAGCGAGGTATTCTCCCGTTGAAAGCTCCATGGGATAAACGCAGTAAAGCCGCCGGTTTCATCCTGCAGTTCTCTCAGCATACGTAGATGATTCACCCGTTGCGGCAGCGTCTCTCCGCAGCCAAACATCATGGTCGCGGTAGTGCGCATACCCAATTTATGGGCTGTGCGGTGAACATCGATCCATTCTGACGACTTACACTTCAGTCGGGCGATTTTGTGACGTACCTCGTCATCCAAAATCTCCGCTCCAGCTCCAGGAATAGAATCGAGTCCAGCCTCCTGCAATCGGGCGATAGTCTGTTCAATGGTGATCCCGCTGATTTCTGCAATATTGAGTATCTCGGGAGCCGAAAGCGCATGCAAATGAATTTTGAAGTTCTGCTTCAAATCACGCATTAGCTCCTCGTACCATTCGATTTTCAAATGAGGGTGCAATCCACCTTGCATCAAAACGCCGGTTCCGCCCAGATCGATCGTTTCTTGGATTTTGGCGTGCAAGGTTTCCTTACTAAGCACATATCCTTCACCGTGGCCCATGGGCCGGTAAAAGGCGCAAAAACTACAGTATTCAGTGCAAAAATTCGTGTAGTTGATATTCCGGTCAATGATGTAGGAGGCCACTCCACCGGGATGCAGTTTCCGCCTCAAGCTATCAGCTTCCATGCCGATGCCAATCAAGTCGTCGCTTTGCAACATATCCAGTGCTTGTTCGTCGCTAATTCTCATGCCAGAACATCCTCCCTGATTGGGCATTTCAGTCCCGGTTCTATAGCCGATGCCAGCCGCAAAAATGTCCTCATCCCTTCATAATCCTTCGGTCCCAGCCGGAACACAATGCTCTTCGTCAAATACTGCCGGATTACCTCTTCAGGAAATCCACGTTCAGAAGACTGCTCTTGCACAATACGGTCAATATTACTCAATCCTAATTCAAGAGATTCTGAAAAGGCCCTTTCTAATTGGGGTGTGATCCAACGTGCGGCTGCCGCCCAAACAGCAAACACCATCGGAAGCCCCGTTAGAACTTGCCATTGGTGGCCAAGGTCCAGCCAATCATACGCCAGAGTCTCAGGGTCAATCGCTAGTGCGGGATCTCCAATGATCAGTGCTGCGTCAGCCGACCCCAGCATAATATCCAATTCTGGGGCTGCCGGCGGAAGTAACAATGGGGCTGCTCCAAATTGCTCACGCAAAATCAAACAGGCTAAGATTACCGATGTGCGAGAGCCGTGATCACAAACAAGTGTCTTAATCTTACTGAAAGGAACTTTAGAAATTAACAAAATACTGCGGACTGCGCCGTGGCTTGCAATCCCGGTTCCTGGAAAAATCTCAAGACCCTGACGAGCAATTTCAACCACGGGGAGAATCCCAATGTTCGCAACCTTGGATCTCACCTTGTCTGCACAAACCGACGGTAAATGAAATTCAATATTCATCTGGTCCCGCTGGGGACCGTGAATCGCGCCCCAAATAAGTGGGACGGTGTTTAAATAGCTAACTACTGCAACTTTGGGCTTTTGACTGCCTTTGGTGGGATTATGCGATGGCAAATCCTAGTTTAGCAACGCTCGGCCTCACTAGTAAAATTTCGTATTTGTAACGATTGCGGAGCGCACTTCAATACTAGGCACTTTTTGTTGTAGAGTACTAATAGGTCTTGGAAAATCAGCCGATGAGTAGAAGAAGCGGTCGGTGCTGTCATAAGCCAGAGACTGAGTAAGGCGAGTACTGTGGGAAATGTGGTACTTTTTCGAATAGGCCCTTCCCGCAGGAATCCGCGAGAAAAAATATGAAACTCTTCCAGAATAGTAAAACTTTTACTAGCCCAATGTTTGTGGCTACAGCAATTTGCTTCACAGCAGCCGTGGCATCGGCGCAATCTCCAGTCACTTTGAATCCAAGTCCCACCCGGGTGGTGGGCCATGCCAAGCGTGAATTAGTTACGGCCAGTCCGAACCTTGTTGAAGGCAAAGAGTTAAATGGACCCCAAGGCGTTGCTTTAGACACATCTGTAAGTCCGCCAATTCTTTACGTCGCCGATACTTTTAACAACCGCATAATGGTATGGAAAAATGCTCGTAGCGCGAGTGGATCACCTGCAGATTTGGTGGTTGGTCAACGGGATTTCTTCTCGACCAGCCCACAGGGTCCAGGATCGGGATTCTCCAGTGGTATGTTCAGCCCTTCGTCGGTAGCTGTCGACAAGCGAGGCAATTTGTATGTGTTTGATACGGGGAATAATAGGATTGTCCGATACTCTAAACCTTTCGCCCAATCCGGTGATTTCGTTCAGCCCGACTTGGTAATAGGTCAGACAGGTTTGAGTTCATCGCTACCAAATCAAGGACTTTCCGCTCCGAATGAGAAGACTATATTTTCCAGGTCCGGAGGCCAAGTAATCCGCAGCCGAATGATATTTGATGCAGACGGCAATTTGTGGGTGGCTGATGGGGGAAATAATCGCGTCCTTCGTTTTAATGCCTCAGTGCTAACTGACAGCGCAACCAATTCTCCTTCCGCCGATCTTGTTCTTGGTCAGCCGGACTTCAATTCGAGAGAACCACTGGTGGTCCAGAATCAGCAGGATGCGCTTAGTAAATCTAAGTTTCAGTTTCCTAGTGGTTTATCTTTCGATACTAATGGACGTCTGTATGTTTCCGATAACAGTCGCGTCATCGTCTTCCAACCTCCATTCCGCTCTTCCATGGAGGGAGTCCGAGCTCTTGGACTATACGTCAATCAAGGAAATAGGCCACCAGTGAACGAATTCACACTAACGCAACCAGAGGGTTTATTTATTTCAAACAACGCCTTGTTTGCTATTGACGCGTCCACACATCGCATTGTCAAATTTGATCCTTTCGATCAATGGCAAGCCGAATCCACGCTTTTGCCTTCCCCCGCCGCAAAGGTGGTATATGGGCAGCCCGACTTTCTTAGTTTTCGAGAAAATCGGGATCAACGTCTGCCCAGCGGCGTTAGTTTCTCACAGCCAACGGACGGCGTAATATTTCAAAATGAACTCTTTCTAACAGATAGCGGCAATCATCGCGTCCTCATCATACCCATAGTTTCCAACAATCTCACCGATGCCAGTAGAGTTCTAGGTCAAAATGCGGTGAACCGCAACGCCGCCAACTTTGTAGAAGGGAAAGAATTGTTCATCGGCGCAGGTGGCCAGAATCTTCCTCTGAGCGGAGGTACTGCAACTTTGAGCAGTGGAGTGGTTACTGATCAAAAATCAAATCCTCCAAGATTGTATATTGCTGATACCTATAACAATCGGATTCTCGCTTTTGCCGATGCCCGTAAAGTCAAGTCTGGCGATGTGGCTGATTTAGTCATTGGACAGGCTGATTTCTTTACTACAGCCCCAAATTCTCCAACATTTGACACAAATCAACCTTCAGATTCCGGTCTTTATCAACCAGTTGGTTTAGCGGTGGACGCTAGTGGAAATCTTTATGTGGCCGATAGCTTGAATGGCCGTGTCCTACGATTCCCGAATCCGTTTCAAGCCCAAAGTCAAGGTAGATCGCAACGGGCTAACCTTGTCATCGGTCAATCCAGTTTCACTTTTAAGCTCCAAGACGTCACTAGAACTAATCTCGGTAGGCCCCTGGGAGTAACACTCACAGTCGATGGGCACCTTGCGATTGCCGATACCCAGTACCATCGAGTCTTACTTTTCAAGAGGCTTGCCACTGGCGATTTTGCCAACGGCATGGCCGCAACCACAGTGTTAGGTCAACGGGACTTCACCAGCTCCGCACCCGGAAACACGGACGACAAACTGAATACTCCTCATCATCTTGCCGTGGATAGCGATGATCGCCTCTATGTCGCCGATACCGGCAACAGCCGCATTGCCATTTTTAATAGCATCGTTCAGGCTTCAAACGGATCCTCCCCTGTTTTTTCCATCAGTTCCGTTGGGAACAACGACCGTATCCGAAATCCGCAAGGAATTTGGGTTAGCGACAAAACCGGCGAAATTTGGGTGGCCGATACTCCGAACGCCCGCGCAGTTCGCTTTCCCAAATTTGACAACCTCGTAGTGAACCCTGTTGCTAACTACAACCTTCCAATGCCGGCCCAACCTCTCTCCCTGACACTCGATCCATTGGGCAATTTATTAGTGGCTGATTCCGCCAACCGCGTGGT
>JAYUSZ010000237.1:0-10181 GCA_043755435.1 Bryobacterales bacterium
TTTTCTTCGGTACTCATCCATCACACTATTCTCCAGCACTGTGGCTGGAAGCGGCCCGCCTGAAAGGCGGGGGGTTTAGACCGGGCACATTGAACTAAAAGCCTAGTGCGTCCCAGTCCGAAAAGTACGTTGCTGCAACAAGTTTTGAAACAGGTTGTGACTCTCCCTTTGGAGCGGCAAGATTCCATAGCGATACAAATTTTAGATTCTTTGTCTAAACCGGATCCAAAGAGTGCTCGTTTTCAACAACTGATTGAAAATAAGTACATGGCAGGTCTCAGTGCGGAGGAATGTGCTGAATTGGAGGTTCTTGAAGCGGACTTCAGAAAGAGCGATGAAGCGTTCTATGGGCCGATTTTGGAACGGGTCGAGCGATCAGAGTCGTCAGGAATGTTGATTCAGCCGTTTGGGAATAGAAACCGGTGGCAATAGGCGAAATAAATTTTGGTGAAGCTCTGCATGCAGCTGTACGAAGAAAAAATGCAGTCATGGAAGAGATCCTGGATCAAATAGCCCATTTCACCAGGCGAGAAACAGCGCCTCAGATCAAGCAAAAAAACCAACTGTTTCGATCTTCGGTTCGCGAGGACTTCCGGGAGACTTGTGCCTATTGCCTTCTTGAGGAAAGATGGGCGGCCGGGTTGGAGAACTTTGAACTTGATCATTTCCGTCCCAAATCGATCTTCCCGCAGTTAACTTTGAGTTTCTACAACCTCATGCCATGTCTGCAATAGGGTTAAGGAGCTCAATGGCCATCGCAAGCTCTGCTCGCGATGAGAATTAGTTTCGTAGATTTGTCGATACAAATTTTGAGGATCAATTCATCGAGAAACCCAATGGCGAGTGGTTGGGGAAGACTCTATCGGCGAATTACACGATTGATGCGCTTCGGCTGAACAGGCCACATCTGGTTGCGATCCGCCGATTGCTTCGGGAAAAGAGCATGAAAGTTGACTAGCTTAAAACTCTAAAGTGGCGGCTCCGCTTTAGGCCGACGTCAAAGGTGATGGTTGCTTCACAAGAAAAGGAAGCATTGATTTTTCCCATAAGGTGGTCGGCGAAATCGGCACCTTTTGCTTTTATAGTCAGCCAAAGCGGCCCATGTTTCTTCGCGTCTCTCCACTTCAACGCCGGAAGCCGTCAGCAGGTTTTCAAGAGTGTTAGCGATTTCTGCGCGTTCGATCCCTTGGCCTCTCAATAACCAAACAAGCTCGCATAATGCGATGGCGAAAAAGGTCTCCCTTTTTTCGATCGCTTTGCGGACAAAGTTTCGGGAAACTTGCGCTTGGCGTGGGTCATCCACGAACAGCAGGCGGTAGAGAACGTTGGTGTCAGCCCGATCATTTTACTGACGCAGCTTTTTTGAACCACTGATGATTCCCTTACCCTTAAGCCAGCGGAAAAGATCAAGTAGGCTGGGGATTGTTGTCTGGCCTTTGCTGGTAAGAGTGGATTGCATATGTAACACCTATTCCTTATTGCAATACACGGGTAATGGAATGCCTTAAAAATCAAAGTTCGAATGGTCGATAACAATCATAGTTTCGCTGCGAGAGAATCCGGCCATCTTGAAATGTGAAAAACATGCCAATGAAGGCTTTCATTTTACTACCACTCGGCAAATTCATTAGAGGCACGGCCAACGTGCCCGTCCACTCCAATTCCAACGCTACGTCATCACCCGACTCAACGATATGACTGATATCGTAAGTTTGCGACTGAAGCAGTTGCCGTCCCTGTTCATAAGGGATTTGAAGGTCGGCATGCAGACGCTGACGACCGTGCGGCGCGATTCTGTTTGGAAACTCTTGAATCACCACATCAGGTGCGTAGAACTCAGCAACCGATTTCCAGGGATGAAAAGATTCTAAAGCTCTAAGATATTCCCGAACGCGAGTAGCGTTGGTGGTTGACATGACGGAGCCTCCTTTTTTGATAGAATACACAACCATGGTTGTGAAATCAAATAAAATTACTCCGAGCCAGTTGGATGTTGGATATCTGGCGCTGTTTCTAGGAATCCGCTTCAACGAGCTTGTTCTGGCAAGATTAGCAAGAGCAGGAATGAGTGAAGTAAGGGAAAGTCATGGTTTTTTGATTCAGCATCTGATTTGCGCAAAGCGATCCATTACGGAACTGGCAACCAGAATGGGGGTGACGCAACAGGCCGGATCGAAAATGGTTGCGGAACTTTTGGAACTGGGTGTGGTTGAAATTAACCCAAATCAGGATAGGCGTACGAAAAGAATCCGCCTTTCTGCGAAAGGGGAGCAACTTGTGCTGCTCACCCGACGAACTAGAATGCAGGTGGATTCCAGACTGATTCGTAAGCTTGGAGAAAGCAGATACGAATCCTTACACATGCTACTTTTGGAATGCCTAGAAAGTTTGGGGGGGCTGCAATCTATCCGTAACCGGCGAATTAGAGTGCCCCGATGATACTGGTTTTGATATCCTGTCATTTCAGCTATCAATAAGGAGCTTCCATCCATGAACGATGATCTTTCACGACGCAATTTTGTGCGCACTGCGGGCACCGCGCTTGCTGTTGCCGCGCCAGGTGCTGTGACCGCTTTAGCCGCCAATGACAAAGTCCAAGTGGGTTGGATTGGCACAGGCTCGCGCGGCATGCACGTGATGAAAATGATGTACCAAGGAGTGCCGGACGGCGCCGTGGTCACGGCTACTTGCGATACGTACGTTGGGAATTTGGCTAAAGGCAAAGACCAAATTCAGACTATGGGTAAGAACACACCCAAGACTTACGTCGATTATAAAGAGTTGCTGGCTGACAAATCAATTGATGCGGTGTTCATCACAACACCGGAACATTTGCATCATGAAATGCTGCTAGCCGCGCTGGCCGCTGGTAAGCATGTCTACGTTGAGAAGCCGCTGGCCCATACGATTGAGGAAGGCGCAGAACTGGTTCGGGCCGCGAAGAAATCGGGCAAGGTGGTTCAGGTTGGTACTCAGAACCGTTCTAATTCTTTGTACATTAAGGCCAAGGAAATGGTGGCAAAGGGGATGATTGGCGATGTCCACTACGTTCGCGCCTTCTGGTATCGCAATTCCCTGCCCGACAATCCAGCGTGGCGCTACACGATTCCTGCCGATGCTAGCGAACAGAACACTGACTGGAAAAAATTCCTCGGCAATGCCAAGCCACGCGCTTTTGATAAACAGCGCTATTATCAGTGGCGCTTGTATTGGGATTACTCCGGCGGCATCTCAACTGATTTGCTTGTGCATCAAACAGACATCACCAATTTCGTATGCGGCAAAACGGAGCCGTTGTCGTGCATGGCATCCGGCGGTATCTACCGTTGGATTGACAACGACGATCGCGAAGTGCCCGATACACTTTCTGCCATCTACGAGTATCCTGACAAGTTTCACATCAACTACTCCTGCTATTTCGGCAATGTTCAGTATGGCTACGGCGAGCAGTTTATGGGCAATGAAGGCACTATTGAAGTGCTGAATCGTCAGCAGTTGAAATTCTATACAGAGAAATTTGCGGGCAAGGCACCGGCTCATGTGGCGGCACGCAAAGAAGAATCTATTGATCTCCCGGGCAATGATGTGAACGCAGTTCAAGCGCATGTCCGTAACTTTGTGGAAGCGATTCAGGGCAAAGCAAAGTTAGTGGCCCCGATTGAAATGGGTCAACAAGCAGCCATTGGCGGCCACATGGCTACGCTTTCGTTACGCAATAACAAGAAAGTGTTGTGGGATACGAAGACGCAGAAATATCGTTTTTCGTAAAATGCGTTTCCTGTGGCGTCGGTTGGGATATGCGCTGGTGTTTCTAGTCCTGTTGGCATTTCCAATCGGTCCGCTGTTTCCATGGTCCCCGGTGACGCCTGGTTATAGCCGCATCCGGCTTGATCGCGCAGAAGTGCTATTTCCGGAAGGCACTCAGTTGGACCGTGCCTTTCTGGGAATGGACGCAATCATTGCGGATGCGGAGCGGTTTCACCAGTTGCCGGTGCACAAGCGCATCACTGTGGTGCTTTGTCGAGACTGGAGCGATTTCGCCCGCTTCATGCCCATTGTGCGAGGTAAAGGTGTAGCAGCAGTGACGCTTCTAACCGGCACTGTGATTTATGTGACTCCGAAAATCAGAGAGAAGAATCTCGACACTGCGGAGTTCTTGCGTCATGAGACCTCGCACGCAGCCATTCATCAAAATCAAAGTCTGTGGCACGGATGGAAATTGCTGAGGCAGCAATGGTTTCTCGAAGGATTGGCTGTTTCCTTTGGACGGCAAACATCGTATGTAACGGTTGATGAGTTTCTGACCGGCGCGAAAACTGTGGAGCTTGGAACAGTTATTGGAGCTGAGGAAAATCCGCCATCCCAAAATATTCGATTCAATTACCAGGCTTGGCGTTACTTTCTTGAGCATCTTATTTCCAAACGTGGACGTGGGAAATTTCAGGAATTTCTGCTAGCCGAGATGGCCCATCCAGATGAGTATCGCAGTTCTTTTCTTCAGGTCTATGGCATTCCGATAACCGATGCTGTTTCGCTTTTTCAAGGTGAACTCCAGCGAGCGAGTTGGCAGCCCGATCCAAATTTTGCGGACCGCTAGGGCTTCAAAAACTCGGCCACCGGTAGAGCGCGATTCGTCATGCGAGCCAGGCGAACGGCTCCTTTGAAATAATCGACCCGATTGATGCGCACTCCAATCGACGTGCGGCCTTCCCCTTGTGGAGCAAGAGCGACGATTGCGCTCCCCTGCAATACACCATCAACGTAGTGCCGGAATTCTTTGCCGTCATACACCATAGCCACGTGATGCCAAGCGTCGAGTGAATGCAGCTTTTCCCGATCAATGAGGGGCTTTGAACCGCTGTCTGTTTGGGCGAAACTATCCAAACACCACTTGCCATTCAGCAGCCGTGTTTCAAAAAGCAAGCGGTTGGTGCTGGGCGCATTCTGCTGCATATGGAAGAAGCGCTGTTCAGCCTTACCAGTGCTGGATGGTTTAAAGATCACTTCCCAAGTAAATATTTTGGCACCGGCCAGCGGATGATTTTCAATAAAAATAGCATCATCCACACCATTGAATTCCACTGCCTTTTTGCCACCTTCTTCAACTACGCGTGGATGCCCTTCCACCTTGGTGGGGTGACCGCCAATTTTATCGAGCCGGTCAAACACCCAAGTCTGGGCGTTCATTGGCAACAGTAACGAGGACAGCAAAATAAGTTTCCACATGGGTAACCATCATAACCAGAATCGAAGGCGTTGGGTTTGTTATATTGGGCATTCGGCAATCGCATTCCGTTCCGGAAAAATCGTCTTTACACAGAGGAGAGTTGAATGAAGTATGGTTTGAAAATCCGCCCCAAGGGCGCCCATGATCTTGTTGCTCTGGGGGCACTGGTGAACCGTCTTGATCCGGGAATTATTCCCTTCCGCAAGGCCACTGAGTGCAAGATTCACGTCAGTGGCGGCGAGTTCAACGTTGCAGCAAATTTGGCGGATTGCTTTGGATTGAACACTGCCGTGGTTTCGGCAATGTCGGAATATCCCGTCGGCGATTTAATTGCTGAACGCGTCAAAGCTATGGGCGTGAAGTCGTTCTACAAGCGCTTTAAACACGATGGCGTGAACGGTCCGAATATGGCCACCGTTTATAGTGATCGCGGCCAGGGCATGCGCGCTCCAGTAGTTTTCTACAATCGCTGCAACGAAGCGGCGGCTCAGTTGAAGCCAGGGGATTTTGATTGGAAAGCAATATTTGCTGGTGGCGTTCGCTGGTTCCACACGGGAGGAATTTTTGCAGCTCTATCGAAGACCACTCCGGAACTAATCATTGAAGGCATGGAAGCGGCAAAAGCTGCTGGTGCTGTTGTTTCGCTGGATCTGAATTATCGGGAAAAGCTTTGGAACATAGCAGGCGGCCATGAACGGGCGCTGAAAGTGATTCATCGCATTGTGAAGAATGTGGACGTGCTGGTGGGCAACGAAGAGGATTTGCAAAAAGGGCTGGGCATTCCCGGGCCGGAAGTGGCTGCGAAATCCAAACTGGATCCAAGCGCGTTTTTCGGCATGATCGACAACGTCACCAAGCAGCATCCGCAAATTAAAGTGGTAGCGACAACCTTACGCGAGGTGCATTCCACGAACCGGCATAGTTGGGGCGCGGTGGCTTGGGTGAATGGGAAAACACACGTTTCGCCAACTTGCGAATTGGATGTTGTGGATAGAGTGGGCGGAGGCGATGGGTTCGCCGCAGGGCTTTTCTACGGCATGTTGAGCGGTGCTGATCCGGCTGATGCGGTGAAGCTTGGCTGGGCACATGGCGCATTGTTGACCACGTTCCCTGGCGATACAACCATGGCGACGTTGGAACAAGTTGAGGCGTTTGCTAAGGGCGGATCGGCTAGAATTCAACGGTAGGTTCAAGCGGGAACTTGGAGATCGGAGATGTTACCACCGTCCCCGATCTCCCCGATCTCCAAGCCCAAGGCTAAGTAACAATGCTGTCCACGAAAACAGCGCTGGAGAGAGTGTTAGCAACATCGAGAACTTTACGCCATAACGCAAGGCATGCATTCCAAACGCCGCTGCATTTACGTCTGGCCTCAACTTAATAACCAGCAGTTCCGTCACCCATCCTGCGGTGTAACAGACATTGGCAAGAAATCCGTAAACAACAATGGCGACGGGTATGAGCATTGGGGGATCCGGTACACCAATCGGAACGCCCACCAGCGGCTCTGCAATAAGACCGCAGGAAACCATTAGAATAACGGTGATGATTCCGGCAAAGCCAACGGCTTGGTTGTAGGAAATACGGCGCTGTTCCCACCATTCGATCACTTGGCCAGGATGATTATTATGAGAATCTCTCCGGTTGGACTGAGCAATGAAATTTGTGAGAGCACTAAGTCTAAACAAGTTCAGAACCTTCACCCACGCATCCAAATGACTCGGCCAAAACCGGCGAGGACGCCGACGCTACAACACTAGCTGGCGCACTCGCCGCGGCCCAGTTGCAGGGAATAGGCAACCTCGTCGCCCCAATCCTGGCACATCTCATCACTCAGTTCTAAAGGCTTCACTAAGTCTGCTGTCAGTTCCTTGAAGAAACCGATTTTATTGCGCAGAACGTAATCGCGGAAAGATTCGCCTGCTTGACGATCCTTCATGAAATGTTCCAGCACGCGATCAACGGCAACGGTGGTTAATCTTGCTGGCAAGCTCTGCACCATGGCTCCAAAACGCATCACGCCGTCTTTGTCGATCCCGCCACCCAACATCATTAAATAGTAGGGAACTTCGCGGCCGTTGATCTTTCGAGAATTGCCGAAGAAACCTAAATCGGCGGTCCAATGCTGTCCGCAGGAATTGGGGCAACCGCTGATGTGAATGGAAAGCTGCTTCACTCCAGCGTCTTTATATTTCGCAGTGGATGCACTTAACGCTGCACCCAGATTCATGGATTTCGTCAGTGCCAGATTGCAGGAATATGCACCAGGGCAAGTGAGCGTATCAGTGATTTCATGCGCACCGGCATCGGCCAGACCCAAGGTCCGTAGTGCCGAATAGACCCGACGCAGATTGTGAACCGGCACATAGGCCAGATAGACGTTCTGATAAATAGAAACGCGCAAGTAGCTGTCGCCAGCATCGCGAGCAATGCGTGCCAAGCCGCGCATCTGATCTGCGGTTAAATTGCCTTGCTGGGTTCGCACGGTGACAATGGAATATCCTGGTTGACGCTGTTCTTCCACGTTGGTTTCAAGCCAACGATCGAGTTCAGGGTCTACAGAACTAGCGCCGATGATGGGAAGATTCGCGCCCGTACCAAGTGGTGGAGCGGTGGTTTGAAAGCCCGCAAAATTTTCAGGAATGGCACTGGGAATTGCTACACCGCCGTTTTTCAAAATTTCGGCGTATTCGATTTCGATGTTTTCCTTCACCCAATCCCAACCACGATCACGCAGAACAAATTTCAAGCGGGCCAGATTCTTATTCTTGCGGTTACCGTGCTTATTGAACAGACGCAGAATGGCTTCAATGCGGGGGATCAAAAGTTCAGTAGGAAGGAATTCGTCCAGCAGGCGCGCTTCAACAGGCATGGGGCCTAGGCCGCCGCCAACCACAAGGCGAAAGCCTCGCTTGCCATCTTTGATTACGGCTGTGCAACCGACGTCGTGAATGGCCAGTGCCATATCGTCCTTAGCGCCGCCAGTGTAGAAAGCGATCTTAAACTTACGCGGCATGGAATCGTAGGCTTCTTTATGGAGGAAGGCGAACGCGGTTTGCCGTGCATAGGGTTGAACATCGAAAACTTCGTCACCCCGCAAGCCCGATAAAGGACTAGCTGTAATGTTGCGAATGGTGTTATAGCAGGCCTCACGAGTAGTCAGCCGGCCAGCAGCCAACTTCCGTAGAAGAGGAGCAACTTGAGGCAGCGGTACAAAGTGATACTGCATATTTTGACGAGTAGTGAGGTGCCCTTTAGCGCCAGCAAATTCATCAGAGCATTCGGCCAAACAGTCCATTTGATCCGCCGTCAAAATTCCACCAGGAATCTTGGTTCGAATCATATGCACGCCTTCTTGACGCTGTGTGTAAACGCCGCGGCGCAAGCGGTGTGACCGAAAAGCGTCTGCGGTAAGCTTGCCAGCAGTGAATTCCTTAGCCACGGCTTCAAAAGCCGTAATGTCGGCTTCCACAGTCTGGTTAAATTGTGCCTCAACGGCGGGGTCTGTATGGAGAACTAGGTCTTCCAATTTCAATCTCCTGTTTCTCTATCGAGATTACCATTTATCGCCACACTACTGCAATATACTAGGGTACCAGACGTTAGGGAACCTTGGAAAATAGCACGAGATTGATATCAAGGCAAAATCCACTTGATGATATTGCTTGTTTATCTACAATTCCGTGGTATTATACTAATAGCTATTAAAACCAGCTTGGTTTGGTTGTTCAGTTTTAGCTGTACCCCCCCTTAGCTTCAATGTCCGCTGTAGAAATTCGATGTTTGGATTTCCACTTGTTGTTGTAACGGCGTTTGAAACCACATTTGGGGGAAAATATGTCGGCAGAAGCTGGAGCGCAAGCCCAAGCGAAATCAGTTCTCACAAAAGAGGATCTGATTCGCGAAATCAGCAGAGTTTGTGAGCTAACCTTGACCGATTCCCAACACGTCCTTGATGGCATGTTTGGCGGCATGGTTAAATCTTTGTCCGTCGGGGAAAGAATTGAAGTACGCGGGTTTGGCGTCTTCTTCACAAGGGACCGAAGGGCCAGGACCGGCCGCAATCCGAAGACGGGCGAGAGGGTGGACGTACCCGAAAAAAGAGTCGGGCGTTTTAAGCCAGCCAAAGAACTGCTTCGCATCGTGAATGAAAACGGAAATTGAAATCAAATTAAGGCCAAGCCTCGTCTAATGGGCTTGCGTTAAAAACAATTGTTCCGCCGCAATCCGCTGAGCGTCTTCAATGGGCAGCTTAGCCCGGCGGAGATCCAGCGCATTTTGCAGCAATACCCTGCCCTCTTCCTTCGCGCCTCGTTTGATCAGGACCTGTCCAACGTCCAACATGGAATCGGCCGTTGTACGCGCATTGTCCGCTCCATGCGTTTTCGTCCGTAAAGCCAGAGCCATACGAAACCATTCTTCAGCTTTAGCCAAATTTCCTTGATCATTCTCCACGCGGCCTAGAAGCGAATAGTTTTGAACCAGCAATGGATCGTTTTGCGGCAGAACCTGTTTCCTAATGCGCAAGGATTCGGTACCGAGTGCAAGGGCTTTGGCCAAGTCTCCTTTCCGCCGGTTCCACTCCCCAAAATTCACCAAATCGCCAGTTACGAAGATATTCCTAGGTCCTAATAATTTGGCTCGCATGGGCATTACTTCACGCCATAGCTCGCTTGCCCTATCCAACCTTCCTAGATTCTGCAAACACTGCGCCAAAGCGCTGATGCTGATGGCAAGCATAGGGCTCTCACCATTGGGAAACTGCTTTCTCCGGATTTTCAGACCCTCTTCAAGAAAGGAAATCGCCTCCAAGGCGGCACCTCGTTCGGTAAGTATCTGGCCAAGATTGGTAAGTGAGCGGGCAGTCCTGGGACTCCAATCTCCATGCTCTTTCCGTTCAATGGAAAGCAGTTTGCGCAAAGCCCTTTCGATTTCATCAAAGCGGCCTTGCGAC
>JAYUSZ010000238.1:0-4034 GCA_043755435.1 Bryobacterales bacterium
GCGAAGAATCAAATTCTGGCAAAGTTTTATCGGGACATGAAAACCATTGCCGGCAAAGCAAATTTTATTGGGAATTTTGAAATCTATCAGGGTGACGCAACCAAGATTACTGAATACCCGGCAACGGTTAATCGAATCACTGTGGCTGATATTCAGCGTGTTGCGGCAAAGTATTTAGTGGCCCGCAATCGTACTGTGGCAACGTTAGTTCCACTGAAATCGGAGGCCGCCGCACAATGAAGGCTTTTTTTGCAACGCTAATTCTTGCCGCAGCGCTACAAGCGCAAGTAAAGCTGCCTCCGTTCGCGAAGCAGGTTCTACCCAACGGCGTTACCTTGATCCTTTCACCAAAAGCAGAACTGCCGTTGACAAACTTCCGCGTTCTCATCCGCGGTGGTGCCGATGCTGACCCAATGGGAAAGGCGGGCCTTGCGGCTATAACATCAGAATTGATCCGTCGCGGCACGGCAACCCGCTCTGCTGCGGCTATCTCCGAATCACTCGATGCAATGGGTGCCACTTTAGTCACCCGCGCAGATCGATCGGCCATCACGGTGGATTTGGAATGCTTAAGTAAAGATACCAGCGCTGCTTTGGACATTCTGGCCGATATTCTGTTGCGCCCCACCTTCCCCCAGGAAGAAGTGAGCAAGGCACTCACCCAAGCCTTGGATTCATCCCGCGCAATAAAAGACAATCCGCGAATGATCACCGGGTCATATTTCAATGGATTTTTCTATCCGCCAGGGCATCCTTACCGGCAACGGCCGGAAGGCGATGAAATATCGTTGGCCAAGCTTGACCGGGATGCAATCGTAGCGTTCCACCGCCGCCATTTCACTGGCAAGAACCTGATCATTCTGTCCGGTGGATCGTTCCAATCAGCGAATTTGCAAGCCAAACTTACCGGCCTTTTCTCAACGCTTCAGGCTGGAGAAGCCTTTCCATGGATTGCTCCGCCTGAACTCAAACGCGGAGAATCGCCAAGGCTATTACTGATCGACAAGCCCGACGCTACCCAGACCTATTTCATGATTGGGCAACCTGGATTGAAGCGTGGTGACCCTGACGAAGTTCCCGTAACCTTGGTCAACACGCTGTTCGGCGGACGTTTCACTTCCATGTTGAATGATGAGTTGCGAGTGAATTCCGGACTTACTTACGGCGCGAATTCCACGGTGAACCTCAACCGGCTGCAAGGGGCAATTACAATTTCCACATTCACGAAAACCGAGACCACAGGGAAAGCAATTGATTTGTCCCTGACCATCTTGAAGAAACTCAACCAACAGGGGATCACTGCTGAACAGCTGAAATCAGTGAAAGCTTATGTAAAAGGGACATATCCTCCGCAGCATTTGGAGACTGCGGATCAAGTAGCCACTGTGTTGGGCGATATTGAATTATATGGTCTGAACCGCGGGGAAGTGGACGACTTGTTTTCAAAGATCGACGCCGTGACACTGGAGCGTGCCAACAGCGCCTCGCGGCAATATTTCCAGCCCGGAAATCTGGTTTTTGTTTTGATCGGCAAGGCTTCGGAGATCCGTGATACCGCAAAGAAGTATAGTCCGCAGATGTTGGAATCGACGATCGCACAACCAGGATTTTGGGCGGAATAGCTTTTCGGGTAAGGAGGCAAGGGGAGGATTTCAATTGCCGAGAGCCTGTACCATGGATGGAAATCCCGGTTTAAAATTTTAGAGAACTGCCTTCAATTAAGGACCCGGCTTGGCGGGGGAGGGCCTTGGTGGAGCTACGTAGTTGACCAGTTCATCCACTGGCTTCTTAGCGGCCCAGGCTATGCCGCGCAGCAGCGTGCGCTGAATTTCGTAGTTAGAAAAGTTGGCGTAGGTGTGGCCCTGCATCCAGACGAATGCCCTGGCCGGCTGGCCTCCTGGCAAGGTGTGTTCATAGGTCCAGATTTGAGGAACAACCTCTCCTTTGTGTTCTCCTGCACTGCGCGTGGGTGGCATTGCTGCGCTGGCCAATACTTTAATGCCGGGATCCTTCGCCCAAGTCATGCCATAGAACGCTTCGTCAAAAATAGTGGTTTCGGACAGGTCCTGCATAATGGGATTAGATTTATCTACGATCGTATAACGTATCGGCGCGTCCAGAGTGTAGTTGACTTCACCGTGCTTCTTCGCTCCTCCGACGAGGGATGCAAAATAGGCCGGATCGGGACCACATAAGGAATCGTGGAAACTAACTAATCCGCCGCCGCGTTTGACGAATGCTTCGAGTGCGGCTTTATCGGTACCACTTACATAAGCGGCGTCGCCTTTGTAAATGACAACCACATCTGTATTTTCGAGGTCGGTATTGCTGGCAGGATGCAAAGCACCATTGACAACGGCACCACGCTCGGTAAGAAGCTTGCTCCAATCGGCGAGAAACTGTGGGTAATCATGTTGGCCAACTGAATGGGATTTTAGGCCCGCCCAGATATAGATCCGCATTCCGTTGATATTCTGGCCTGGGGTTAAAGGTACACCCTGTCGTCCTGCCGGTGGTTGTGCCCAGCTAGGTTGCAAAGTTGCGCCAACGAAACAAAGAAGTGCGGCGCGCAAAACAAATTCGGTTTTCATCATCGTGGGGTAGCGTATCACAAACACGTTATCGAGTTTTGAGCGGCTAGGTCGCCAAACCCTATTCGCCTTTCACACTCAGCTTGCTGAACGAGGCTGAAACGCCGGAAACAGGAAAGCCGAAATCCAGTTTCTCAACAGCCAGCTTTTCGTTTTCTCCTTCCAGCTTCCAGCGGCCATCGACTAGAGCGCTAACCGTGGCACCCTTCATAACGATGACGACCGTATGCCAAACGCCGGGGGCAATTGGCGTCTGCACTTTAGCGAGAGTGAGCGGCTTCTCCTCGGAAGTCGCATTCGGCTTGTCTTTCTGAAGACTGACGCCAGCTGGTGTAAGCACCAGACGGAATAGATGACCACCCTTTTGATTGACGCTGATGTGGGCGGCTTTGGCCCCATCCAGCTTAATGGAGACTGCAATGGTCCCGTTACGAATCCCTAATGAGCGACGCACTACGGCATTGTGCTTGTCCTCAGAAAGCTCGGACCCTTTCAATGCGCCATCGGTAACTTCCCATTTTCCTTTAGAGATTTTCCAGGCTGGATCCAAGTTGATAGATCGGAAATTATCGACGACAACGTCTTTCGAGGCGGCGAGGAAGGGTAGGGCGATAGAGAGTAGGAGGAACTTACTTTTCATGATTGGAATGTATCACAGTTTTGGGAGGCGGCGACCTCTGATCTACAAGATTGATCTCCAAGGTTCTTCGCTCCATATTAGAAAGTTCAATGTTGACAGCCATCTGTCAGCGGGAAGCAACTGAACAAATCTAAATGCGCGACCGTCGAGGACTTCATTTTTGGGAAGTTGCTGGCCAGCAATTTGTCTTCCTGTAGAAAGTTTCTCATGGCACTGTTCATGCACAGCCCGTTGTTTTTGGCAAGCTCCTGAAAAGAGGGCAAATTGAGGTGGGCAGGTGTTGTGAATCGCAGTTGAATGGGTTCGTTTTTTCAAGTACCAGCCCCGCTTCGCAAAAAGCTACCACGAGGCTGGCTTCCCATCACTATTCGACGCCGCTTCGCCCTTGCGAAGTACGCGTCAGGCGCGCGGCCCGGAAGTGGAGTAGCTCACCCGGCAAGGCCTTGGCCAATACCAGTTCCGGCTTCCGTCAAAGCCCTGGGCCATTGACGTTCCACATCCCTGAGACACCGGAACCCCAGGTTGTTATTGCTATTGCCGGGTTCGTTCCTGTTACGGTTGGCGGCGCGCAGGTTCGTTGCATCATAGTTGTAGGACGCCCCCCGCACGCATTGGCCATGCGCCTTTTGCCGAAGATAAACCGCCCAAACAGCTGCTGCCGCAATACCAGCGTACTGCCGAACAGCGAATGGGCGATCCACGCCTTGACACTCTGTTCCACAAGCTCCCATTCGACGGAGCCTGCGGAGTACTCGCGTTGCAACTGCTTCATCCGGCGGCCGAAACGGACTACATTGCCGCGT
>JAYUSZ010000239.1:0-61329 GCA_043755435.1 Bryobacterales bacterium
TACCGTGATGGGGAAACCACGTTACAAACGAGCCAAAACTGGTCAGTAAGTTGGTACGCCCGGCACGATTCGAACGTGCGACCTTTTGCTTCGGAGGCAAACGCTCTATCCATCTGAGCTACGGGCGCCGATTGCGGTTGACTTCCCTAGTTTACTGCACGCTTGCTCCACAGCGCAAAGATTTTCAATTGGTTGCCTTACCTCCAAGCCAGCTACAATTGAAGTTCAGCATGAAAAAGTTTTATCTAGAAACATTCGGTTGCCAGATGAATGTCCACGATTCCGAAAAAGTGATCGGAACACTGGTCAACTATGGCTATGAGCAAACAGAAAGTGTGGACGAAGCTGGCCTTGTGCTCTACAACACTTGCAGCATTCGCGATAAAGCTGAGCAGCGTGTGTTCAATCGGTTGGCTCACTACAAGAAGCAAGCTGCGGCAGGCAAGATTTTCGGAGTATTGGGGTGCGTCGCTCAACAAGAGGGTGAACGTATTTTTGAAAGGGTGCCCCACGTTTCCCTTGTTTGCGGGTCCGCCAGTTATACAAAGCTTGGAGAGTTGATTGCTCAGATTGAATCGGGCAATCGGCGAGTTACGGGCCTTAGCCTCGATACCGAGGATACATTCGACACTCCTCTCACTCGTCGTGATAATCCGCACCGTGCCTACATCACTATTATTGAGGGTTGCGACAAATCGTGCGCTTATTGTGTTGTGCCCTTTACTCGAGGCCCTGAGCGCAGCCGCACTTCCGCAAGCGTTTTGGAAGAAGCCCGTCGGCTTGCTGATAGTGGCTATACCGAAATTCAACTTTTAGGCCAGAACGTCAATAGTTACCGTGATCCCTCCGCAGCAGGATGGGATTTTGCAACTTTGCTCGATGCAGTGGGCAATGTCCCTGGCATCCGCCGGGTTCGATTCACCACTTCGCATCCACGTGACTTCCAGAAGCCCATCGTCGATGCCATCACTGCAAACCCCCGCCTTTGCAACCATGTTCATCTTCCGGTGCAATCGGGATCGAGCAAAGTTCTTGCTGCCATGCAGCGGCAATACGACCGGGAACAGTATATGGAACGGATTGACTGGATCAAGAAGTCTCCGCGATCCATCTCCATCACAACCGACATCATCACTGGCTTTCCAGGGGAAACAGATAACGATTTTGAGGAAACTCTGGATCTACTGGATGAAGTGCAATTCGATTCATTATTCTGCTTCAAATACTCGCAGCGCCCCAATACATCAGCATTGGCCATGGCAGACCATTTGACGGACGACGAAAAGGGCCGCCGCCTTACCACTCTTATTGAACGGCAGCGTGCGATCCAACTGCACGGCAACGCCCGCTACGTGGGAGAAGTTGAAGAGGTGATGGTGGAAGCCTACTCTGAATCCAATGTGCAGTGGTTTGGCCGCACAGGGGATAACAAGACTCTCAATTTTACGGGCCCTGTTCGCGAAGGCAATTCTTTGATCGGTTCTTACTTGCCGGTCTTGGTGACAAGGGCTGGACCAAACTCGCTGCACGGCGAGTGGGTTTCCCGCGCATAATTGCGATAATGGTTTTGAGGAGATTCTGATGGAAGTAGAAATGAAAATACGGGGGTTGATGATGGATCCCGTCACCCAAACACCCATCGTTATCCTCAAGGACGTCACTGGCAATACTATCCTTCCCATTTGGGTTGGTATGTATGAGGCCAATGCTATCGCCCTTGAAATCGAAAAGATCTCCACCCCACGCCCGATGACACATGATTTGATCAAAACTTTGCTCATGGGTATGGAAACTGGCATTCGTAAAATCGTAGTTAATGAACTGAAGGACGATACTTTTTACGCGCTGATCTGGCTGGAAAAAGACGGCCAATTGATGAGCGTGGATTCGCGCCCCAGCGATGCACTGGCGTTAGCCCTGCGTCTGGATTGCCCCATTTTCGTCGATGAACAAGTGATTAAGAATTCAAAGTCCTCCATCCATGTGAATGAAAAAGTCAGTGGCGATGAATTACGCCGCTGGTTGGAAAGCTTGAACGACGAAGATCTCGGCCGCTACAAAATGTAATGAGCCCGGAACTGCTGCAGAAGTTGGAACGGTTGCAGGGAGCTGGGATTGATCTAGTTCCGTTCAACGCCATGGTTAATCATTACCTTCTCGCTCGCAGTGGGTTTGTAGCTTTGGTTGAAAAAGTTCCCAAAGGGTTTGGCAAAATCGGAGCTCCTGGAATCATGACGGAGAAGGGTTTTGCTTGCCTTGTTTGGCGCGAAAGTCAGGCTTTTTTTGTGACGAAGGGATTTGACCAACAAGCAACTATCGACCAGATTGAAGGATTACGCGTGTTCAGCGCTGACTTGAATCAGGCTTTGGCGGACTGAGTTTTTCGTAAAGTACCTTCTGAACTTCGGCTATCTTTTCCCAACTGTAATCCCGCTCCACTGTTTGGCGAGCCGCCAATTCCATGGTTTTTCTCTTTGACGGATCTCTTAATAGATCTCGGATTGCTCGCGCCATTTCTTTTCCATCAGCAGCCACTAAAACGTCTTTACCCGGCAACAATTCCAAGCCATTGACACCGGCCGGAGTTGCCACTACTGCCTTTGCCATGGCCATGGCTTCCATAATCTTGATGTTTGTCCCGGCACTTGCGACCAAGGGTGCAATTACAACTGCTGCCTTTCGATAGGCGGGACGCACATCACTCACAAAATCTTCTACTTCTATTCCTGGGGCCGCTAAATCCACGTGAACCCTATCGCGATAAAGATCCAGGAAATACCGATACCGCGATCCGGCAATGATGTGCAGTTGCGGGTTTAGGTCAACCAAATGAGGCCAGACTTCACGAAGGAAGAATTCAATGGCCATCACATTGGGCAAGTGCCCAAACGATCCAATAAAAAGCAGTCTTGCTGGATTTGGGTGTTCCGTTGAAGGACGAAAGCGGTCTAAATCCACCCCATTTGGAATGGTCCTTGTTTTTGGCGACCCGACGGTAGCCAGGTCTTTTTCTGACATAACAACAATGGCATCCACTTCCTGCCATGCTGCTGTTTCAAAGTTCACCCACATATTCCATTGCAGGCGCGATTCCCAATCTTCATTTTCGTGAAGCAACTGTTGATAGAGGTCCAACGTGATGTCGTGTTCAACTAAGATGGTCTTCGCGGGAAGGCAATCCTTTGAATACTGCGCCATCTGTGTGAATTCCAATTGGGCCACCCCAGGCCGCCATTTTTGCACTGTTTGCCGCAGCGCCTGACTAAACGCCGGCGAAGAAAATTCTTCCACAACTTGAGGCCGGTTCTTGAAAGGAATCAAGTGGGTCCCAATGCGTTTGACCACCACAATCTCTACGAACTGTTCCAACAACTCCGCTGGCGGTTGGGATAGCTCATGGGCAAACACGACCAGAATCTGGTCGAAATTTGGCGCTGCCGCTCGCATTAAATTGAACATCCGGACAGCGCCGCCATGGGCTAGCGGAAAAGGCATGTAGGGCGAAGCTACGAGTACTCGAGGTTTGCCGCTTGGCTGCTTACCAGGGAACACTGCCACTTGTCCGCTGGTCAAATCCAGAAACGGGGGTCCCTTGCGCGCGGATCTTACCCAAAATGGTGCTCGCCAAGCTTGGGCCAATGCCAGGGTGGCTGCTTTTACAGGTTCCATTCTGGCTGCTTGGTGATTCAAGCGGTTTAGTGCTTCGGGCCATAGTTGTGGGAATTCCAAGCTTGAAGTGGTTCCAGCAATAAATCGTAGATAGTTCCTTTCCACCAGCAGATCAATTTCCTCAGGTTGAAACATCTTGGAACTTGTTTGCCGGTGGAAATGCAGCACTCTCGCGTTGGCGGCAAATACAGTAGGCCAACCACGTTGCCAAGCACGGAATCCCAAGTCCAAGTCTTCAACATAGGCCGGTGCAAATTGCTCGCCGAATCCGCCAAGGGCCTTCAACTTCGCAGTATCGTACAACGTACATCCACCACTGCCGTAGAAGACGTAGCTGCCATCCTCCCCTTCAATCGGCAAATCGCAACGTACCGGAAATCCATCCAGACTCTGTTCGTTTGGAGGAACTCTGACGGCTTTCCCTGTCTCTTCACGTCGTGCCCCTTCTGGGAAAAAGATTTGCGCCGTTGCCCCGAAAAGTCCTGGAACTTTATCAAAGTAAGATTGAAGAGCGGAAACAAAGCCGGGCTCCACTACCATGTCGTTATTCAGCATCAGCAGATGAGAAAACTTTGCTGCTGCTATCCCGAGGTTCGACGAACGGGCAAAGCCAAGAGGCTTTGCGTCCTTGATTAGGGTCACCAACGGAAAGGTTGCGCGTAGCCATAGTTCGGTACCGTCGGAAGATCCGTTGTCGACTACAATCACTTCGTCCGCTTTGGAAATCTGCGGCATTAGGCTGGGTAGCAGAGTCTTCAAAAGATGTTGACCATTGTGTGAAGGAATAACTACGCTAACACCGGATGGGAACTTCGCCAATGGTGGGTCCGCTGCATCTACCTGCATCAACTTCAAACGTTGCGCAATGGTCCCAGCTGTCTTCGCGGTGAAGGCATTAAACGGGCGCTTGAAAGCCCAAGGATGTGCCAATCGCCAGAAAAAAGTATAGGTACCAGAACCGGGCCTGGACTGGCTGACCACTAGATTTCGAAGCCGCCACAACAAGTGCTTTGCAATTGTTGGGAACGATCGGGGACGAACCATCCAATGGTCCATGCTGTCGTTGAACGCGACCACTCTCAAAGGCCAGTTCTTCCAAGCCGTCAGCCGCATGTTCCAATACGGCATGTTCGGTTGAAGAATGATCCCTGCCAAAACAACCAGACGTCCAGCAATGGCTGCCTTGATTCGCGCCTCGTTCAATGCGAATGGGCGATTGGGGATGTAAGGAATCCACTTGAAATCTGCCGGAGGCGCGAATTCGCTAACCACCACCAGTTCAATTTCGGGATACAAACGCGACATCTCGGCAAGAAAGCCTGGGACAAGATCGTCACTTCCAGTGGCAAAGGCGAGCTTGACGGGCTTGCTCAAATTAGATCCGTAAGCGGGCCGGGATCTCCTCCGGCCTGATAGCAATGGAACATTCCAAGTGCTTGCGCGCCAAACGCAGTGGATACCGGATTTACCATCGGCATGATAGCTCCAACAGAGCGGCCGAATCCGAAGCCACCCTCAAGTTCTTTGCCGCCGCTTGAAAGCTGATACGCGGCTAATCGTTCGGCTGAGGCCCTTGCAGCAAGACTGTCCAATTGGGCAATCCCTAATTGACTTGCCAATACTTGAACCCGCAACAATTGGGCGCAGACGTCGGAACGTTCAAATTTAGGTGCTAAATGTCCCAGCAGTCTCGACGCTTTTTCCAAGCCAAGGGCCAATGTTTTTCCATGGTCTGGACGTTTCAGGAGAGCTTCAAGAAAATAACAATATGCATGCAAGCGGTTCATCTGCTCCACGTCATCGTTGCTGCCAACCAGGAAGATGGAATCGCTTTCCAGTGCCTGTTGCAATGCCTTGTCGAACCAGGTAAGCAGAACTGGATCGTTAGTTAGTTCGCCAACTTCAAGCCAAGCAAGAGCGGCCTTTAATTGGAAGCACCCTGGTTCGCGCGACCATTTTGCGGAGTGTGGACGAGGTTTGAAGTGAGGCAGAGAAATGATAGGGTGCCAACTACCATCTTCCGCCTGAAACTGTCGCATTCCATACGCGCAAGCCGTGGCCACATCCAACAAAAGTTGCTGTTTGTTGATACGCCAAAGCGCCAGCAAACCCCGAATGATGATGCCGCAGTCGAAGAAATAAGAGTCGGGCAAAGGCGAGGCCACTTCAAAAGGAAATAGTGAATACTCCGGATGCCAAGCTTCTTCCAAAAGAAACTTCGAGGAAAGTTCGGCTCCGTCAAGATACTTTTTCTCGCCAGTAATCTGATAGAACCAGCAAAGGGCGCTGACCGTATAGCCAGTGATTTCAGTGGAAACCGGAAGATTTCCAGCAGCAAAACGGCGATAACGGGCTACCCCGCCATCAGAATTCTGAATCCCGGATGTGAGAAACCAATTGCCGGCGTCGGCAATCATTTTTGAGGAGAGCGGAGACAATGCAGAAGGTGTCACGAGGCAGCCCACATTGTAACATTCAGACGAAGCAGCATTCAGAGGAATACACTAAGGTATGCCGTTTCGAATTTGGTCTTGCTGTTGGTTTGCATGTTGTCTGCTTCCGGCGCAAGAAGTGAATGTTCCCATTGGACTTTTGCGTGGCACTTTCGTTGAAACCACAGGATCCGATCGCAGTGGCGACTTTAAGATCAAATTAGCAACCGGCCAAACCTACACTTGTTACTACGACGAAAAAACTTATATGGAGCACACCAGCATGAGGATTTTCGCCTCCTCTTTGCGGCCGGGCGATCCAATTGAAGTGGTTGGTGACCGCAGCCGGTTTCCAGAACGTTGTTATGCGCGAACAATTCACGTGGTTGATCCACCGGTGGTTTCCCGTTCGCGAATTCGCCCATACCGAATGGTGACAGAGCATATTGCGCCGCGCGGGGACTTGACGTTTTCAGGAGTCGTGGTGCGTTTGGAAGGGGAATGGGTCACCCTTAGAACTCGGACTGCAGGTGATGCTGTTCTACTTTTGCGACAGGACACCCGTTTCCTTGATGGTGGCATACCGACTGAGCGAGCGTTTCTTAAACCGAACATGCGCGTTTTCATCAGGGCAGGGAAGAATTTAGAAAAACAAACCGAAGCCTATCAAATATTTTGGGGAGAAATTCTGAAAGGTTCTCAAAGTAGCAAACCCTGAAAGAGCGTAGGCACACTACGGCATCGGTCGCGATGTGCGGATCTTGCAAAAACCGATGAGTGGTTGCCCTTCTTCTGTTCAAATCCGCCGCCCAAGGCGGTTTGCACCTGACTTACAGGTTCTTCTGCCCCGGTTCTCCAACCAAGGCAAAGGCAACAGGTTTTCCAGACAACCAACTCGCCGATCTGAATTGTTTAGCTTCCTGAACCAGTCCAAGAGCTGGCTGCCAAATCCCAATTACTTGGGATCGGCAGCGCTTCGTTAAGAGATGACTCTGCGCAGAGTTTTTGTATCTCTGAAGCCAGTGTAGCAAGCGGCCTAAAGGGGCAACGCACTAAGTTGTTGATAGTGCAAGGACAAATGATCTGTGACTCTATGCAGAGCCACTTTGAAAAACGTGGAAAGGGGGGCGGCCAAAACTGGTTTAGTCTTGTAAACTCCCCATGTCTTTCGAAACTTGGGATGGGCGCAGCACGTCAAGAGTGGAGACTCAAAAAGAAGATGTTTTTCGTCTGGCTGGAACACTTTCGGCTTGCTATACTAACTATTTCGCTAAACCCAAGATGATGAAGGTAATTCTCTGCTTTTTCGCCGCCCTTTCCCTGGTGCCGGCACAAGACCTATTCCCAGGACAAGCCGCAAGGCTCGTCATAGGACAAAAGAACTTCACGGCCCAGGATTCCGGTGCTGATAGGAATCTGCTTGGAGGAGCCAGCGGTATTGCTTATGTAAACGGCATGCTTTTCGTTGCAGATGCAAACCGGTTTGGTGCGTCGCCCCAGAATCATCGTGTTTTGATTTACCGCACTTTGGGTAGAGATCTGCCTCCTGTTACTAAAGAATTTGCCGTTGATGACTCCATCCGCTGCCCAGCATGCGGCGGAGGCACTCCTGCTTTTAGTGCGGCTGACACGGTTTTAGGCCAGGCTGATTTCACCAAAACTGATATGACGCTGCTGCCGAAGGCAAACACACTTCGCCTGCCAACAGCTGTTGCCAGCGATGGTCAAAAATTGGTCGTGGCTGATACGGACAACAACCGTGTTTTGATCTGGAATTCCATTCCACTTTCTAACAATGCCCCAGCCGATGTTGTCCTAGGACAAGTTGATTTCACCAAGGGCACAGCAATTCGCCCACCCACGAATAAGAGCCTTCTTGGTCCGCAGGGAGTTTGGATTCAAGGTGGCAAGTTGTTTGTAGCGGATACACAGAATCACCGGGTTTTAATCTTCAACACTATTCCGACGGCAAACAACGCCACTGCCGACATTGTCCTTGGACAAAAAGATTTCAACACAGCTGTTGAATTGGATCTCACGAAATCCACCGTCGATCCGCAAAGCAACAATTTGCTAAACCCTGTATCGGTTACAAGTGATGGTGTTCGTTTGTTTGTTTCTGACCTGGGTTTCAATCGTGTACTGATTTATAATTCCATCCCTACCACCAACACCAAAGCCGCCGACGTGGTTATCGGCCAGCCAGATTTCACCTCTGCCATCGCGAACAACGTGGAAAAACTTTGCCCTTCAAATGGCAAGGATACTGCCGGTGCTCTTACGTATCCTGAGTTTTGCGACAAGACTTTGCAATATCCCCGATTCGCGCTCTCTGATGGAAAACGCCTTTTCATTGCCGATGGTGGCAACGACCGAGTGTTGGTCTACAATTCGATCCCAACCACAAACGCAACTGCGCCGGATGTAATTTTGGGACAACTGAATGACAACATTAATCGTGTGTCGGACTTCTCATTTCCCCTTCTCCGTGCATCAAGCGATCAGCTCCGCACTCCGAGTTCGCTTGCCTGGGACGGAACGAACTTGTTTGTTACCGATCCGTTCAATCGCCGGGTGATGGTCTTCTCGCTGGCAGATAAGGGACTTCTCTATAACGCTGTGCGAAATTCAGCGAGTGTTGAGGTTTTTGCGCAGGGAACTATAACCTTCGCGGGAACGATTCGTGAAAACGACGAAGTGACGGTTAAAATTGGCACGAAGGAGTACAAGTATAAAGTCAAGAAAGACGACAGGGTTGAGGGTGTTGTTCTAGCGGTTGTAAAGCTGATCTCAGCTGATACGAACTCCCCTGTGTTAGCACGTTCTTTTGCGAATGCTGGACTCATCCGCATCAGCGCATTGAAGGGCGGCATTGACGGAAATTCGATCGCGATTAGTACCGCAACCACACCGGCGGATGCGACGATCACTTTGACAACTTCGGGGGCTACGCTCAACGGTGGACAGGATGCAGCGAAAATTGCCCCGGGAACACTGATTACGATCAAGGGCGAAAATCTTTCAGAAACCACTGCCTCTGCAACTGCGGCCCAATTGACTAGCGAGTTGCCCCGTGAATTGGGTGGCGCACAAGTTTACTTTGACGGCTTCCGCGCCCCTCTTGTTTTTGTTTCGCCCACGCAGATCAATGCTCAAGTTCCTTTTGAAGTTAAGGATGCAACTAGTATTAACGCTTGGGTTCGCACAAAGTTTGCGAACGGAAAGATCTCGGTCACTAGCCCCGTTGCGGTACCGATTGTCGCGCAAAATCCTGGAATATTTGCTGACGGTGGGGAAGACCCTCGCCCTGGTGTTGTGCTGCATTACAGTTCAAAGGCTACAGGAACGGTCTCCGTTGATGGAACGGCCAAGGGTGGCGATAAAGCGACCATTGAAATCGGCGCCGATGACAACAAGCGAACCTACACTTACACAGTGAAGGATCTGGATAATCTTTCTTCAATACGGGATGGATTGATTGCATTGATTAATGCAGACTCCGAATCTCCCGTGGAGGCATTTGGCGCTGGTTTGTTCACTCGTATTCGGTTACGGGCGAAGAAAGATGGTCCAGACTTCAATGGGCTTGTTTATAAAGGATCCGCCAATTCCGACGCACAAGTAATTTTGACAGCAACTACACCCGCTTTGTGCTGCGCCAACGTTGCCGGTTCACGAGTGACGGTGGATAACCCGGCACTTCCTGGCGAGACAATTGTTGTTTATGCCACGGGCTTAGGAGTTGTGTATAAGACCGATGTGCTATCGCCGCCATTAGAGTCTGAGCAGATTCCGCTTTCAACGGGCAAAGTATACACTGGCGAGTTGCTTAACTTACCGAATCCCAATACTTCCTTCGTGTCTTCCTTGGCTGGTGCCAAGACAGCAAATGTGTTGTTTGCCGGACTCAAGCAGGGAGCCATTGGGATCTATGAAGTCCACCTTGAATTGAATAGCGATTTGCCTACAGATGATGCAACCGAAGTTACGATTGCGCAAGATATTTACGTTTCCAACTCTGTGACATTCCCGGTTAAGAATCCTGCCACAGCCGTTCCATAGTTCAGTCCTTACTCGTGAGGTTTGTAGCCGTTCAACTTTAGCAGAGCTTGTGCAGCTTCCAGTGCAGTAGGCAAAACGTAAAAAAAAGCGCCAACCCTTTCTGCAAGGAATACAACACCGCCCTGATACTTATCAGTTTCAACAGCATAATCCAGAGAATGTGCGTCAAGGATGCCCTCCAGTTTTTGGGCATCCCTAAGGCGCTTGGCGATGTACAAAAGATCCATCACCTGATCTCCGAAGAAGTCCGGTTCCTGCCGCATAATCCGATCGAGGCTACTTCTTAACCATGGCGTTAATGCGAGCCTCAAAGGCTTCGTAAGCGCCAGGATTCTTGCTGTTCATATAGGTAATGTAGTCTTTGCTAACCGCTTCCAGATTGCCGAAAGACATTGGATTATTAAACATTTCGCGCATTGCAGGCAGAATGGTCTTCATTCGCGTATAGGTGAGCAGCATTTCCTGACCGCTTTGGAAGTAGATTTCTTTGTGAAGTACACCCTGCGTAATGAATCCCGCTACCATTTCCCAATAAGAAGCAACTTGCCGGAAATAGGCATTTTCCTCCGACCCCGGCGGGCAAATCTTCATAAATTCTTCCATGGTTGTTGGCAGAAAGTTTCCAGCAAACCAAGCACGGGCAGCCCGCATTTTTACTTCCCGGCGCATTTCGTACAGCTTTAGAATTAAGTTTACGTCTTCGTAAGTTGCGTGTTGATGAACCATATCTCTATAGCGTAGCGGGAAATGTCACCATCATGCTACCTTGAGGCTAGACATTCTTATGCGATTTTGTTTTATCTTCCTGGTTTGCTCCTTCCAACTGTGGCCTGCGGGCTCTTCCACCGCTGTGGTGCTGAATTCAGCCGACGAAACTGTTTCCCTCATTGATACAAAATCTTACAGCGTTACGAAGACATTCCGAATCGGGAAAGAACCACATCACTTGATGGCCACGCCTGATGATTCCTACCTGATTGTTGCCAATGCCGTTTCTAACGACCTGGTGTTTTTGGACCGCACAACCGGAGTGGAAAAACGGCGATTGAACAATATTAGCGATCCCTATCAAATTGGCTTCAGTCCTGGGAATAAATACTTTGTTTCCGCATCTCTCCGCTTGCATCGCTGCGATATTTATTCGGGTTCGGACTTTAAGTTGATTAAGCGAATTCCCACGGCGAAGGGGCCAAGCCACATCATCTTCGATAAGAACAGCACAATGGTTTTTGTAACCCTTCAGGATTCCAACGAACTGGCTGCCATTGATTTAACGAAGATGGAAGTTGCGTGGAAAATTCCTTTAGGCAAGCAGCCTGCGGGTGTATGGATGACTCCGGACGATAAGCATCTGCTGATTGGGATTTTGGGTGAGGATTTTGTGCAGGTAGTTGATTGGCGCGCCCGGAAAACCGTGAAGAAAATCCGAACTGGCGCAGGCGCACATAATTTTATTCCTCAAGGGGACGGCCGTCATGTTTTCTTGTCGAATAGGGCCGCAAACAAGATCTCACGGATCAATCAACAGACGCTGGAAGTGGTTGACGAATTTCCGGCACCAGGCGGACCTGACTGCATGGATGTTACCGCAGATGGCAAGGAACTTTGGTTCACATCTCGATGGACTCGCAAAGTTACCGTGATCGACATCGCAACAAAGAAAGTGATTAAGCAAATTCCTGTCGGCAGGTCGCCTCATGGGATCTATCTGGCTGCCCATGCGCCTCGTTTGTAGCTTATTGGCACTCGCTATTCCCATGGGTGCGGCTGACTCAAGCTGCAAGGGGACGTTGTACCTTACCCTCGATACTGGAAGCATGAAACCGGCGGAGGAGATTCGTGAAATTCTCCGCAAGCATAAGGTTCGGGCCACCTTTTTCGTCGCCAATGAAAAAACGTTGCGTGGGGATACGGCCCTGGATCCAGCATGGGGGCCGTTTTGGAAAACCCTGGTAACAGATGGGCACGCCTTCGGATCCCACACTTGGCGCCACTGGTATTTACGGGAGGATGGTTCAAGCAATAGAGTATCTTATGTGAATCCTCAAGGCGGACGCGAATCGTTGGATCAAGAACAGTTTTGCCAGGAGTTGAATCGGGCAGGAGAAGCCTTTCAATCGATGACAGGGCGCAAGCTGGATCCAATCTGGCGTGCGCCTGGAGGACGGCTTACGCCCCGAGCGCTGCAGTTTAGTAAAGCCTGCGGATATCAGCACGTTGATTGGAGCGCTGCTGGGTTTCTGGGTGATGAATTGGCCAGCAACACCCATCCCAACTCCGTGCTGCTTAGCCGTGCTTTGAAGAATCTTCGGGACGGTGACATCATGATGATGCACTTGGGTATCCGGTCCAGGCGCGATCCGTTTTGGCCGATGCTGGACCCACTGATCGAAGGGCTAAAGAAAAAGGGATTCTGCTTTGCAACCATCCCCCAGCGGGGGCGACAATAGTAGCATGTGGGAAGCATTCTCCACTCAATTCGCTGATTTGCACTCCTGGCTTTTTCAGACGTTGATTCAACCTGCCCTTTACTCCATGGGAATGATGAATTGGGATGAGATTGCGTTTGATGGTACGGAGTTGTTCCTGATTGGTCTAATTGAACTGTTTCTACTGTACGTATTTTTTCGCCCCTTGGAATTGCTGGCACCGGTGGAGAAGTGGCCGAATCGCAGGGAAGCCAATGTCGACTTCTTTTACTCCATGCTTACCAAGTTGGGCATTCTTCCCTTGTTTTTCTTCTTGGTGTTAACGCCTGCATTTGATTGGGTGAATGGGACTCTGAGGATCTCGGGTATCATTCCTCCGAATCTGGAAGATTTCGTTCCAGCCTTGAAGGATGCCCCGATTCTGAGCGCAGTTACTTACCTACTGCTATTCGATTTTACTGACTATTGGCGTCACCGCTTGCAACATCGCTGGGGCATCTGGTGGGCACTGCACAGCCTGCATCATAGTCAAAGGCAAATGAGTTTTTGGAGCGACGACCGGGAACATTTGTTGGACCAGTTGATTTCGTCACTGTGGCGGGCTAGCCTTGGTTTGCTCATTGGAGTGCCACCCGTGCAGTTCCTGGTGGTAACTCTTGTTTCTGGCGCGGTTGAGTCTTTTTCACATGCCAACGTGCGGCTGAGCTTCGGCCCTATCGGTGAGCGTCTAATTGTCAGTCCACGCTTTCACCGATTGCATCACGCTATGGCAGTTGGCCATGACGGCATTCACAAGGGCTGTAATTTTGCCGCCGTATTTTCCATTTGGGATGTGCTGTTTGGCACAGCAAATTTCGACGCCGCCTACCATCCCACGGGGATCACCGATCAGAATCAGGGCGTGGATTATGGCATGGGGTTTTGGTCGCAACAGCGGTTGGGCTTGCGGCGCCTTTGGAATGCTCGATCGACTAACTAAGTGACTGGACCGGGATTGAACGGGGCCAATGCGTTGTGCAGACCCCAATGATCTGCCCAGGTTTTCTTTCGCCCACTGGCAACATCCAATAGGAAGTTGAATAACTCCCAGCCGACCGTTTCAATTGTGGCTTGGCCAGTGGCAATTTTTCCAGCGTCGACGTCAATCAGGTCGTACCATCGTTCTGCTAGCGCCGTCCTAGAAGAAACTTTCACAACTGGAACCAAGGCTAGTCCGTATGGTGTTCCTTCGCCCGTGGTGAACACGTGGATGTTCATGGAGGCCAACTGTTGAGTGCCGCAGATGAAATCGCTGGCGGGAGTTGCTGCAAATGTGAGCCCCTTGGCTGTCACTTTTTCACCATGCCCCGCAACCGTCTGGATGGCACTGGTGCCGGCTTTGGCAACGGAACCAAGAGCTTTTTCGACGACGTTGGAAAGGCCTCCACGTTTGTTCCCAGGAGTTGGATTGGCACTGCGATCTGCTCCTCCGCGAGCAAGATATTCGTCATACCAGCGCATTTCACGAATCAAATCCTGCGCCACTTCTTTGGTGGCACAGCGAGGCGTTAATAGGTGGACAGCGTCGCGCACTTCAGTAACTTCCGAAAACATCACGCTGGCTCCAGCGCGCACTAACAGGTCGGCGGCATAGCCAACTGCTGGATTACATGTAACTCCAGAAAACGCATCGCTTCCACCGCATTGAAGCCCAACGTTCAATTCCGAAGCGGGGCAAGTTGTGCGTTGCCGTTTGTTCAATTCTTCAAGACGCTTTTCGGCGAATCGCATGATGGCACTGATGATTTCTCCAAAACCGCGGAGGTCCTGATCCTGCAAGCGAACCACATAGGAGTCTTGGTTGAAGATAGGGAATGTTGAATTATTGAAGGGTTGAATATTGCCGCCCGGCAGCATCCTGGTTGGCTGCAATTTTTCACAACCCAAACTTACTATTAGCGGGGAACCTCCAAAATTCGCATGCTTGCTAATGTGCCCCAGCGTTCGAATAGGAATGCCTGCACCGGGAGCATCGATGGCAACTCCGCAACCGTAAGTATGAGTGATCGCCACCACATCATCCACATTGGGAAAGTGCGGCAGCAATTCGGCCTTGATACGACGCACTGCATAATCTACAGTTGGCGCCACGCATTGAACAGTTGTGGTAATGCCTAAGATATTCTTCGTGCCAACGGTTCCGTCATTGTTGCGGTAACCCTCAAATGTATGACCATCCAACGGTGCCAGTAGTTGGGGAATTGCTGTTGCCAATTGCAGCAGATCCAAAGGAGGTGCAACTGGAAGGTCCAACATATCTTCACGAATCCAACCGCCCAAGGGGATGTTCCGGCTAGCCAAGCCAATCACTTCGCCGTAGCGAATGATCGGTTCACCTGTGGAGAAACCGCGCAGAGCCACTTTGTGGGATTGAGGAATATGCTCAACTAACTTCAACCCGTCAGCAAAAGTAACACCAGCAGGCAGCCCTTCCGGGTTGGCTACAATGGCGACATTATCTTTGGAATGTACTTGAATGCGAAGAGGGTCCACGCATCGGAGAGTAACACACTTTGGCTGATCAATAGCGCTATCCTGGGCGCTTGTACGATATTCTTCAAACCTACGATTGGAATTACGAAAACGTTCCAAGCCCCGGCCCCTCGGCGGATGTTTTGCCAGTTCCGGGAAGCTGGAACTTTTGCGGCATACCGGTGAACTCTCCGTTGGGGATTCCAGCGGGACCGCTTTTGAATAGCCGTTGGATTCACTACTATGCAGCTAAAGGTTTTGACGTTCTAACGTACAAGACGGTTCGCTCTTCGGAAAGAAAGTGCTACGGGCTGCCCAATCTGTTGCCTGTGGAAAGTGGCTCCCTGAGTGATGAAGGGGAAGTGCTGGGGATTTCGAAATCCACTAAGTTCGATTCCTGGGCGATCTCCTTCGGTATGCCTTCGAAGGATCCGTCAACTTGGCGTAAGGATGTGGAGCGTGCCCGTTCCGGTTTAGCAACAGGACAGGTCCTTGTGGTATCCGTAGTGGCTTCTCCTCAACCTGGGTGGATTATGAGCGAAGTAGCGGAGGACTTTGCTAAGTGTGCTGCCTGGGCCGCTGAAAGCGGTGCCGATGTTGTGGAACCGAATCTTTCCTGTCCAAACGTGTGCACTCAGGAAGCGGACCTTTATTTGTCTGCCGATGCTTCTAGGATGGTGGCTCAAGCTGTTCGAGCGGCTGTGGGAAGTTTGCCCGTTGCTCTGAAGGTGGGTCTGTTTCCAAATCAACAGAAGGCGGAAGAATTGGTAGATGCAATAGCTGCTTACGCGGATGCGATCAGCGCAACCAATTCGATTACTGGCAGAGTGGCTGCAACTGACGGGACACTACTGTTTGATGGGCTGCGCAGAGGCATTGGGGGGGCTGCGATTGAGCAACGCTGCTTGGACGAGATTGTGATGCTTGCCGCCATAATCAAGAAGCGAGGATCGAAACTTCAATTGATTGGCGTTGGCGGCGTCAGCACGGCCAAGCATGTTCGCAAACGCCTTGAAGCTGGGGCTCGCAATGTACAGATCGCGACCGCTGCGATGCTCGATCCAAATGTGGCGCTTAAAATTCGACAAGAATTAGCGAAATAAAAGTATTGTGGAGGCGATGGTTAGGAAGATCACCATTGCTTCAAAAATGTGCGGAGGAATGCGGCCAAGCATCCAACGCCCTGTAAGTGCTCCCAGCAAGACTACAGGAACAAGGACCGCATCAAATATCAAAGAAGTGCGGCTGAACATTCCGTGCCATGCATAGATAGGAATTTTAGCCAGATTGATCACGAAGAAGAACCAGGCTCCAGTTGCAATAAATTCTTCTTTAGGCAACTGCTTGGTGAGAAGGTAAAGGTTCATCACTGGTCCGGCGGCATTGGCAACGGTTGTGGCGAAGCCAGCAGCGATGCCGTAAATTCCGCCATGTGCAGGCCGAAGGTCGCTGTTGTACCGCCGGTAAAGATACAACACCAACATGATAAGAACGATGATCCCAACCATGGGCCGCAAAACTTGTTCTTTCGAATAGAGGGCGGCAGTTCCGGCAGCCATTCCAACCAGTACCCAGGGCACCATTGAAAAGAGTTTGTTGGCAGCGGCATGACGACGCCAATAGAAAACTGCGAATAAATCAGCGGTGCAGAGAATCGGCAACAACCAACCGGCGGAACTTTTTGTGTCACCTGCGGTAATCACCATCAATGGAATTGCCAGTACGCCAACGCCGGGCATGCCGGTTTTAGCAACACCAACCATAAATGCGCATAGCGCGCCGAGTATCCATTGCCAAGGGGCGAGAGTGGGCATCTGCAGAGAATTTGTGATTATAGCGTGTCTACGCTTTGCTCACCCGGATTTCTGCAAAATTCTAGAGTCTGGATACGTTCAAACCACCAGTGCGGCAGGAGCGGCATATGCCATAGCTACTTCCATTGCCGATGATATTCGCGCAACGGTTGGTAACGCTGGCCAATTCTTCACGACTAAGAGTTCCCAAACGAAAGGGGAGCTCCGAAACAGCATATGGGGCTGATGCGACAGGCGTGGCGTGAATGGTTGTTCCCCAAGCAAGTCCTCCACCGGATAATGGCAGAGCCAATGAGCCTGCAAGGGCGGCGCTGTTCGTGCAGCTTGTTCCGGTGTATGTAGGTAACCCGTCATTCGATCCAGTGGCTGTTGTTATTAATTTGATAACTGTCGAGTTCGGACGAATCCCAGTTAGAGTATTGCTTACCAAATCGTTTGTTACTGAAACGGAGGCAAGGCCATTGGGTGTGATCAGGCAGGAACAACAAGCCACTAATTGTTCATCTGGGGAAAAGGCGTAGAGGTTGAAGCAAAGGTTCCCGGCCGCACCACCAAATCCAGGACCGGACAAGGAAGCTCCATTCTCCCCAGTATTTGTCATGTTGATGACCGAGTCGCCTTTGTCGATGTTGGAAGCATAGAGGACGTGAAAGCTTTGCGCGAAGGCGGTTGTGTTCGCGAATAGTACGGCGGAAATGATGAAAGCGGATTGAATCGTAAACACTGGAGGTATCCTCATCGTTTTGATACTTAGTAGATATAAAGTACCAGTGAATTGGGCTCAGTACAATCACCTTTATGAACTAGTCCAATTGGTTAAGGATTAAATATGGTACTGGGGTTCCCAGTAAGTTCAGTGGAAACTAAGTTATGTTGACATACTTATTGGAAACAAACAAACTTCCCTCAGTGGTACCCTGAGGACTAGCCTTTTGAATTTCCCGCTGTAATTGGGTGGAGTTGATGGTGCCCGTCAAAAAGTTTCGGAAGGCTATCGAAATCGTCCGAATGTGAGATGGGGACTCGTGAACGAATTCTAAGCGGAAATGTTGGATGCCTGCGTGTAGCCAGGATTCCATGTGTGCTCCGGCTTGTTGCGATTGGGCCCCGAAAACGGTGTTTCGGCAGCCCACATCAGCCATCACAGGATGTTCTCTGCCACTTTCATCGCGGAGAGCAACACGGTGAGTTTCGCAGGGATGTCCGCAGTCCTCGAAGGTTGTGCCGCTGGAAAGAAACCGGCAAAAAACGCAATGCTCCATGTGGAAGACCGGAAGATGTTGATATGCGATAACTTCAAGATTTCCAGCACCGGCGCTGGCAGCGAGACCAGTTACTTGCTGGGCATTGAGGTCATGTGAAGGAGTAAGCCGGGTTAGTCCCAACCTTAACAGCATTCCTGCTGTAAGAGCATTGGCTGCGTTCAGACTGAAGTCCCCAATTAGTTGCGGATGCTCACCGGTTGTAAGTGTATCTAACATCCCTCCTGAGCGTACAAGAATAGGGCACTCTAGTTTTCGAAGAAAGTGTACCACCCGTTCCTCGCTCGGCTTCAAGATACGAGGACTGGCAACACGCGCCTGAATTCCATTTGCTTGAATCCTTTCAACAGACGCCCTTAAACCATAAAGTTCCAGGTAATCCAATGTGATGCTGGCCGGCCTAAGCTCGATGGCTACGTCTAGCTGGTCGGACGTTCTGATCAAGATGTGTAGTTGAGGTGGGGTCGCTACTATTGTTGTCAGCAATGATTCCTGCAAAGCGGATTCGACGCATTGGATGGGATCGGCGATGTTCATTTCAGCCAACGCAACTTGCTTTCGGTTCAATTCCTCGACAGCTTCACGCCTCAATTGATTCAGCAGAGAAGCGGGTGCAAAAGGCGTACCCTCAACTTCCGCAACTATGGACTCAAGTATGTAGGGGGTGTTTCCGAGACGGGAGAATTGTTCTTTGAGTGACTCTGCAGTAAGGCATTGGTTCTGTGCAACTGTGAGAGGTGCTCTTGAAGTGATCCTAACTACAAGATCACCCAACCGCCACTGTGATTCCAAGGGCTTTCCACTTTCGGCCTTCACCGTGACCTTCAGCGGCTGCTTGCGGAGTGGGGTTGTTGCCTCAAGGCATGGACGAACAATTTTGGAAAGATCGGGATCGTGTGTTCGCCAAACAAGGTCGCCCGGTTGGATCCGGTGAAAATCAAGAGCACCGTTTGCAAAGCCTAAATCCACCGATCTGTCGTTGTTCGCATCGACTGTATATATTCTCCCGCCTTGCTCTTTCTCGTGAGGACCAAATCTAGCGGCACTATCGAAAACAATACCATCGCCAGATTTGACTGGTGCAATCTGATGATTCTCTGACAGTCGAATAGTAATCGCCGAAGCTTTTACTTGAACTACTTCGCCGATCCGAACGCCTCGATGGCGGGGTGCGCGACCATTCACTACTGTTTGGTGATTTGTGCCGGTGACAAAATGCGGGGCCAACCCACGCGAATACACCTGCTCCAGTTGCAGATCCTCAAGTGGAGTTGCACTGAGCGGACATCCTGCCCACGCTTCATCAACTGCTTTCCGATATGCACGCGTTGTAAGGGCGACGTAATCGGAATCTTTATAACGCCCTTCGATTTTCAACGAGGAAATTCCGATACTGACGATTTCAGGAACTTGGTGAAGTGCGAACAAGTCGCCGGGAGAAAGCAGGTAGCGGGCGTCCCCAAGAGGCTTCAATACATCGTCCACAATCAGTTCATAGGGCAGACGGCATGCTTGTGCGCACTGCCCGCGGTTGGCACTGCGACCGCCCCAGGCCTCCGATGAAAAACACTGCCCGGAGTAGGAAACACACAGAGCGCCGTGAACGAACATTTCTAGTTCACAAGTAGTTTGTGATCGGATCTTACGGATATCTGAAAGCGACAACTCGCGAGCCATCACAACGCGACTAACGCCGTGCCGCATGGCGTGTGCGATTCCCTCAGCGCTGGTTATGCTCATCTGAGTACTGCCGTGAACTGCCAGATCTGGGGCAATTGCTTGAGACAGCTTTACCATGCCCAAATCCTGAACGATGATGGAATCGGCACCAGCCTCGGCAATTGCGGCCAATGTCTTGGCGGCGGCATTCAGTTCAGAATCAAAAACGAGAGTATTGAACGTCACATAGCCACGAACGCCCCGGGCATGCAAAGTTCGCATCACTTCGGGAAGTTCGGTGAGTTGAAATCCAACTTTGGCGCGGGCGCTGAAATGGTCCAATCCAAAATAAACGGCATCAGCTCCAGCTTCAATTGCGGCGTGAAGTTGTGGCCAATGCCCAGCCGGGCTCATCACTTCCGGCTTCTTTAACTGTTGGAGGCTGGTCACTCCCTTTAGGATATCGTGCGGCTACCGCTTGGGAACAGAAATTGTCATATTACGGAAGCGCAACAGTCCCTGGTGATCGCCTTGAAGGAAGAAGGGTCCTGGCTCTTCTTCCGCTGAATCAAGGGCACCGCCGGTGATTCCTTCCAATTCCTGGTTGTCGTGAATGGTCACACCGTTGTGAATCACTGTTACATGACGCCCAACAAGAGTGACATCGTAAGTCTGCCATTCTCCTGGCCGCGGCGCTACTTCTTTGGCTGGTGCATGGTAGCCGTAGATTGCACCCATTTCGTGACTAGGCAGTTTTCCACCTTCTGTGCCAATCTGAATTTCATAGCGGCCACGCAAGTAAAGACCGCTATTGCCGTGGTCCGGGCAGTTGAATTCGACGTGCAATTTGAAGTCGTCGAATTTCCGTGTAGACTTCAAATTCGCGCCACTTTCTGTGTTGACTAATTCTCCGTCTTTCACAACCCACCGGTTAGCGCGGCGGCCCGCGATTGGTTCCCAACCAGTTAGATCTTTCCCATTGAATAACTTTTCTGGACGTGTCCAAGATTTGGGAGCAGGACGGTCAAGCTTGGGAGCCAGGACTCCGGTAAGTTGAGCGTTGATTGTTCCGCCAGTCCGCTGCACTCCTGTGAAGGACTTTCCACTTTGCGCTGCGGTAAGTTCCCAGATAATATCGGGCCGTTCTCCCACCTTTGGCACCAAAGTTACTACTAGCCGGCCGTTGTCCATTCTTGAATTCACCGCAGGGCGAACGGCACCGCCCCGAGGTTGAATGCGGATTGCAAAATCTCCGTCTTGTTTCACCTCCATCCACTGTGGGTAGGAATCGGTGGCGGTAGTAACTGTGATGTCCCATCGGCCCACAAAATGGTTTAACTGAGCCATTGCTGGAAGGCACAGTAGTGCAAAATGAGGCAACAGGAAAAAAAAGGTTTTCATTGGTTGTCCTAGTTTACATTGAAAGGCTAAACCTACGGTGTGAATCCCATCAAGATATCGAAGTGAGCCGATAATTCTCCGATCTTGGAATTCTTCAAGGGTTCAAAGGGAACCATAACTGAGGCAAGTTGTTTTGGATCCCGAATACCGCGAAGTACTCCGTCGCGTTGATTGCCAGCGTGTCCCTTGATGTAGCATTGCGTAGTGAATTTGTCGCGGCCTTTCATCTTCACGGCAAAGTGAATATGAGGTGTCCGGCCAGGATACGGCACCGGCTTCAGCGTCCGGAAGACGTATTCACCACTGCTTCCAGTTAAGAACCGGCCGAAGCCTTGGAAGTTGCTGTCACGCTTTTCCTTGTTATTGGTGCGGCTATGGAGATAAGCACCGTTGTTATCCACCTGCCATATTTCGACAAGGGCATTGGATATTGGTTCGCCACGGGAATCCAGGATTCGACCGCTGAGCCAGGTTATGTCCCCCACAGCCGGAGTGATGGTGTCGTTGATCGAAAGCAAATCGTTGTCGGTATCTAACGGAAGCTTGTCTGGATAGAAAGGGCCTTGGGTCTGTTTGGGTGTCAATGTTAATTGTTCCGCGAAGGCACCTGGTGCCAACCAGAGGGCTGAACTCACGCCTAACGCCTTCAAAACACCGCGACGAGTGTTGAAGAATGCTTGATTTGAAATATTCATACTTAATTAAAACGCTGAACTTGATTATTGAGGCCAGGGAAACGTTGGGTTTTACAATCTTTTACCTTGCCGGCTCAAAAGCGGTATCTTGATTGCGATACCTTCAATTGTGGACAAGCAAAAACGCCAGGCCGTATTTTTGTGGACATTCGTTGTCTTGTTATCGGGCTCCACTTTGCTTTTGGCTGGTCTGCAATATCGCTGGATCAACGAAGTCAGCACCAGCGAACAGGATCGGCGGCAACGGAGGTTGCAGGCCGACATTGAAAGAGTGGCTGCTGATTTTGACACAGAAGTAACCACCATCGCAGCTGCGCTATCTTCAAACAATGCCGATGGAAACAATGAAGCGTCTATTGAATCCTCCTATGCAAAGAGTTTTGAAATATGGCGTGAATCTGCCAAACATGAACGTCTGGTTAGCCGTGTGGTACGACTGGTCCCTGACGGTGAATCCGTCAAATTGAGAGAGTTTGATCCCATTCGTAGCGAATTCAAAGCTGGAACTTGGCCCATGGGATGGGACAGTTTTCGACAGCGGCTTGAGTCTCGGCGAAGGGGTGAAGAGGGAAGGCCCGGACCCATGGATGGGGGAACCATAAACGTCTTGGAATTTCCAAGGTGGGGCCGCCATGACCGATCGGAAGGAGCCGCTGTCAGGGAGTGGCTTGCAGTGGAGCTAGATCTCTCGGTTGTGCAAAAAGAGCTGATCCCGGAACTACTCCAACAACATCTTGGTAGCAGTGGGCCAGTGGAATATGAAGCTGAAATAACAAAGCGCGGTGAACCCGGGCTGGTTGTATATTCATCGAGCTCGGAGGGAAAACCGATTGGAAGTGCTGCAGACGCTTCTACTCAAGTGTTTCGTTCACGAATACAACGCGGGGGGCCGCGTGGTTTTGAACGATCTGGAGGCAGGGGAGGCGGCCGCGGCAACAGCGAACCCGGGCGCTGGTTGTTGTCTGTAAGACACAAGGAAGGATCACTGGAGGCTGCCGTTGGCCGAGCGAGAGCGCGTAATGTGGCTTTGACTACGGGAATTCTGGCATTGATGTTACTAACCATTGGTGCCTTGGTCTGGCTGACCCGAAGGGCTCAGCAATTGGCGTATTTACAAATGGAATTTGTGGCAGGGGTTTCTCATGAATTGCGAACACCATTGACCGTAATAGGCACTGCCGCATTCAACATGGGTAGTGGCATTGTAAAATTCAACAACCAAGCGCAATTGGAACGGTATGGAACATTGATCCAGGATCAGTGTAAAAAGCTTGGCGGGATTGTTGAACAAGTTCTTCGGTTTGCAGGTTCACGGTCTGAGCAAACACAATGGAAAAAAGAAATAGTGCTGGTTGAACAATTGATTGACGATGCTGTGAGCGCCTCTGCCCAGGTTATTGGGGAATCAGGATGCACTTTGGAGCGGGATCGTCCCTCCGCACCCCTTGCCGTAATTGGAGATTCCACCGCATTGCAGCACGTACTGCAGAATCTGATTGCCAACGCGGCGAAATATGGCGCAAGTGGAGGATGGATTGGCATTTCTGCCGCTCCATCCGTGGACAAGGCTGGACAAGTGGACATTTGCGTGGCTGATAGGGGAATGGGAATTTCCAAATCCGAAGCAGGCCAGATATTCGAGCCCTTCTTTAGGGGAAAGAAGGCGGTGGAAGATCAAATTCACGGGACTGGACTTGGGTTAAGCTTGGCCAAGCGTATAGTGGAAGGGAACGCGGGTAACATTTTCTTGAAAAGCGAAATTGGGAAAGGTAGTCAGTTTATTGTGCGTTTACCTGCTGCTTCTAAGGAGTCCATGATTGAATTCGCGAATCCTGTTGGTTGAAGATGAGCCTGGCTTAGCCCTTACGCTTTCGGATCTACTGGCTTCCAGTGGTTACAGCGTGGATACGGCTTCAGACGGCATCTCTGGCCTGGCGAAGGCGAAGAAAGATTCATTTCACTTGATTGTGTTGGATGTGATGCTTCCAGGCAAGAGTGGGATTGAGGTTTGCCGGGAACTGCGGCAGTCTGGTTCAGATGTTGCCATTTTGATGCTGACGGCTCGTTCCCAGATTGCCGATCGAGTTGTTGGGTTGCGCACTGGAGCTGATGATTACCTTACCAAGCCCTTTGATCCGACGGAATTGTTGGCACGCGTGGAAGCACTGCTGCGGAGAGTTCACAAAGAAAATCCGATCAGTGTTTTGCGATTTGAATTCGGTTCAATTCAGGTTGACTTTGAGAAGCCGGAAATTTTGCGCGACGGCAAGCCGGTCAGTTTGGCTGGTAAGGAAGTGCAGTTGCTACGATACTTGATTGAACATCGCGATCATGTACTTTCCCGGGATCAGATCTTGAGTGATGTTTGGGATTACCAAGCCAACATCACAACCCGTACCGTGGACGTCCATGTTTCGTGGTTACGTCAAAAGCTGGAGGAGAATGCCCAGTTTCCCAAACACATCTTAACAGTACGTGGTGTTGGTTACCGGTTTTCAGCCTGATTTGACAATTTTAACAATGTAATACTGGTCGAATCCGTGTTTATTGAAGTATGCAAAGAAAATATTTTCAACTGAGAATAGTGGTTCTACTTGCTATGTTCACGGGGGCTGCATGGGCGCAGGGCGGCGGACGAAATGCCACGGTTCCGCTTGTTTCTTTGAAAACGGTGAGGATTCCCGAAGCACCCAATCTCGGCGATTTTGTCAAAGATCGTGCTGCGCTAATTGCTTTAGGTAAGGCGATGTTTTGGGACGTTCAAGCTGGAAGCGATGGACGCACTGCCTGCGCAACGTGCCATTTTCATGCAGGTGCTGATCATCGGATTCAAAATCAATTGGCTGGTCCTGCTTCACTTGCCAAAGTGATTCCGGCAAATGTGATGCTGACCTTGAAAGATTTTCCGTTTCGTCAATTAGCAAATCCGAACGACAATCGCTCCACTGTTGTTCGAGATGTTAGACAAGTAGCCGGCTCAGCGGGAGTGGTGCACCGGAACTTTTTCAGCATGGTTAGCGGCCGGGCGGAGGAAGATGGAACCGATATCAGCGGTGAATCCGCCTTTTCAACAAATGGCATACGAACCAGGCAGGTGACGGCCAGAAACACTCCGACTGTGATAAACGCCGTTTTCAATGTCCGTAACTTTTGGGACGGCCGAGCGCAAAGCTTGTTCACTGGCAGTACTCCTTTTGGTGATTCGGATTCAGGGCTGAATGCGCTCCTTTGGAAGGACGGGCAACTGACAAAGACTCAAGTACGATTGGAGAATAGCAGTCTTGCCTCGCAGGCGGTTGGACCAGCGTTGAACGCAACCGAGATGTCCTATGAAGGACGAAACTGGGGTGCATTTGCACGAAAGATGTTGGGACTATCTCCGCTTGGACGACAGAAAGTTGCGGCGGACGACAGTGTGCTTGGATCAATGTCGAATCCCGATGGAAATGGACTGTCTTCTGAATTCGGATATGCAGCTTTGATTCGAAGTGCATTTCAACCTGAATATTGGGCTGCGCCAACCTCAGAGGGTGAAGCTCCGCAAATGGAATTGAACTTTCCATTGTTCTGGGGGCTCGCTATTCAGGCTTACGAGGCCACGTTGGTATCCGATGATTCTCCGCTAGATCGTTTCTTGGATGGGAATCGGCAAGCACTTAATACTCTTGAACAACAAGGAATGCAGGAGTTTCTTGGAGGTGGTGCGGAGTGCACGCACTGCCATCAAGGTGGGGAGTTCACTGCGGCTTCTTTCACAAATGTTCAACGACGCAATGCTAACGTGAACAATCCTGATGACGCGGGCTTCTTTCGCACTGGTGTTAGCCAAATTGCTGAAGACATTGGACTAGGAGGCAACGATGGATTCGATCGCCCTCTATTTTCCGGAGCCAGGGCAGGTTCTACTGCCGGGCTTTTCAAATCACCTGGACTGAGGAATGTTGAATTGACTGGACCCTATTTTCACGACGGCGGTCAAGCCACTCTAGAGCAGGTTATGGACTTCTATGGGCGTAATGGTGACTTCCCAGCAGGTGGGAATTTGGGGCCAGGAATTGGACAAATTCGATTATCGACGCAAGAAAAAGCTCAATTGGTGGCATTCATGAAAGCGTTAACCGATGAGCGCGTCCGTTTTGAAAAAGCACCGTTCGACCATCCTGCTTTGTGCATTCCCATTGGCCATGCGGAGATCTCGCCAGGCGTTCTTCAGTTGGACAACGGAGATCCCAGATTCTCCTTAAGCGCATTGGACAAGTGGGCATTAATCCCAGCCGTTGGGAAGAGTGGTGCGGGTGTTCCGCTACAAACCTTCGAGGAATTATTGAAGGGTGTGGGCAAAGATGGTTCGAAAGCGCACGCTCTTAATGAAACCTGCGAGCCATAGGGCGTGATTCTGCGATAAGATGCGGTCAATGGACCGTCGCAAGTTTTTTCAATCCGCTCTGTCTGCTGCGCCTTTGCTTTCCGCGCAGCCGGGTAAGAAATATAAAACAGCATTGATCGGCTCTGGCTGGTGGGGCATGAATATTCTGCGGGAAGCATTGGCTTCCGGGGAATGCGCTGCCGTTGCTCTAGCCGATCCTGATCCCAATCAAATGGACAAGGCTGCTTTAGAAATTGCCAAGCTCTCCTCTGACCAACCGCGCCGCTATCGCGACTACCGTGAAATGCTGCGTAAAGAACGGCCGGACATTGCGATTGTGGCCACGCCTGACCATTGGCATGCGCTTCCTACCATCGATTCCGTGAAGTCTGGTGCCCACGTCTATGTGGAAAAGCCGATCAGCCACACCATTGATGAAGGAAAAGCGATGGTGAAGGCCGCACGCGAATCCGACAGATTGGTTCAAGTGGGGCTGCATCGTCGTGTTTCTCCACATCCGATTTCGGGTATGGCTTTCTTGAAGTCCGGGAAGGTTGGGAAAATCGGAATGGTTCGGACATTCGCCCACGCAGGAGGTGGTGCTGGGACTAAGAGTCCGGACAGCGAGCCACCGCCCGGTATGGATTGGGATCTGTGGCTTGGACCTGCACCGAAGCGAGCTTTTAATGCTGCCATTCATCCGAGAGGTTTCCGGCAATTTCTGGATTACGCCAACGGCACATTGGGTGATTGGGGAGTGCACTGGATGGATCAAGTGCTGTGGTGGACGGAAGAGACGCATCCAAAGTCTGTCTATTCCACGGCAGGCCGTTTTGTACGCGAGGATTCTACTGATGCGCCGGATACACAAATAGTCACTTATCAATTTGAAACGTTTACAGCAACTTGGGAACAGCGCCACTATGCGGCCAATAACGCTGAGCAGCATTTAATTGGTGCCTACTTCTATGGAACCGAAGGTACGTTTCATATGGGCTGGCGTGATGGTTGGACGTTTTATCCAACTAAGAAAAGTGACAAAGTGATCCATGTTGAGCCGCAACTGAATGATCCAGATGGCCAAAACATTAAGGAACTCTGGGCTGATTTTCTAAAGTCGATTAAGAAAAAAAGTAAACCTGTAAGAGATGTTGAAATCGGATACCGGGCAACGAATGCCGCGTTATTAGGCATGGTGAGCTGGCGCCTGGGACGCAGTGTGGCTTGGGATGGAACCCGGTGCCCAGGCGATGCGGCTGCCAATAAATTACTGCGGCGGGCGTATCGAGCCCCATGGGTGTATCCGGAGGCATGATGCGGTGCGCGATCGTGGTCTTCTCGTTAGGTGTATGCTGGAGCGCAACTGATTCGTTTGAATCGGCCCAGCAATTTCTAACCACGCACTGCCAAAAGTGTCATCAGGAAAAAGCAGGTGCTGGTGGATTCAAATTGCAACGCGTCGCATCTAAAGATAGCTTACAAGCGGATGGAGAAAAGTGGAAGTCCCTGGCCATGCGCGTGAAGAATGGTGAGATGCCGCCGCGCGGTGCACCGGCTCCATCTCTTGATGAGCGTGAGAGTTTCACACAATGGGTTGAAAGTTCAGTGCGAGCACAGGCTTGTGGGGCGGGAATTAGTGCTGGGCCATCTCCTATCCGCCGCTTGAACCGTGACGAGTATTCAGCGACGCTGCGCGATTTGCTGGATATGCATTTGGATATTGGCCACGCATTACCGGCCGATGGTGCAGGCGGCGAGGGGTTTGACAATGCTGCGGAAACTTTATTTCTGTCACCATTGCATTCAGAAAAATACATGGAAGCGGCCAAATTCGCTACTGATTTTGCTGCCAAAGAATTCAAATCGCGAGGCATGATTTTTGGTGCGAAGAATCCCCAGCCCGAACAAGTGTTGCGGCGTTTTCTGGCCCGGGTGTTTCGGCGTCCAGTTACCAATTCGGATGTGGCACCCTATTTGGCCCTATTCCAGAATGCGAAGAAACAAGGAGAGACATTCGAATCTTCCATGTTGTTCGCACTCAGAGGTGCATTGGTTTCGCCGTTGTTTCTGTATCGTTTCGAACCACCGAATCCAGGGATCGAGGCCAGGCTCCTGGACCACTATTCTATGGCCTCGCGCTTGTCCTATTTCCTATGGGGCAGCATGCCCGATGAATTTCTTTTCGACATTGCCGCAGCGGGCAAATTGCAAGACGCCGAAGTGCTGCAGCAACTAATTCCTCGAATGATCAAGAACGACCGGTCGCTTGGGTTCGCGCAGCGGTTTGCCGAACAGTGGCTGCGAACCAGGGAACTCACCACAGACAAAGTGCCCGATGCAAAATTGTTTCCAGGTTACGCGGCCAGTGAGGACCTACGCTCTGACATCCGCCTGCAACCAGTTCTATTCTTGCGCGAAGTCTTTTTGCGCAATCTATCGCTGCTGAATCTGATTGATTCCACCCATACCATTGCAACCAGACTTTTGGAAAAGCACATGGATGAAAAGCTGCCGCTAAATCAGGCTGCAACTTCTCAACCGCAATGGGTTGAATTACCGAAAGGAAGTAGGCGCGGCGGATTGCTGGGGATGCCGGCTGTGCTCACTGTTTCTTCCTATCCTTATCGAACCAGTCCAGTATTAAGAGGGGCCTGGATTTTGGAAGCAATGTTGGGAACTCCGCCTCCGCCGCCACCACCGAACGTTCCTGCTTTGGAAGAGCCCAAAGAAGGTTCAGCCAAAATGACGGTACGCGAAAGGTTGGCTCAGCATCGCGAAAATCCAAATTGTGCAGGTTGCCACAGCCGTATTGATCCCATGGGATTTGCGTTAGAAAATTACGATGCTATTGGGCGATGGCGCGAAGACGATGGCGGAAAGCCTGTGGACAATTCTGGCGAGTTGTTGGACGGAACCAAGTTCAATGGTCCAGTGGAATTGAAGAATGTCTTGATGGATAGGAAAGACCTATTCGTCAGGAATCTTGCCAGCAAGATGTTGGGCTACGCGCTTGGCCGGGGACTGACGTTGAAGGATGGCTGCGCTGTTGATAGCATAGTGGCAAAGGTGAAAAGCAAGGATTACAAATCGCAGGCCCTGTTGGAAGCTGTCGTCCTTAGTGTACCGTTCCGATATCAGGCCGGAGTAGTTGCTAAAACAGTTGTGAAAAAAGAGGTCTCAAAGCCATGAGTATGAACATCAGCAGAATATCACGCCGCACATTGTTGCGTGGCGCAGGCGTGGGTTTGGGGCTCCCGTGGTTGGAGACAATGGCTGCTGCACAGGCTTCACCGGTAGGTGGTCCAAGTCCAAACCGGCTAGCTGTGCTCTACATGCCCAATGGCGTGAACACTGCTGCTTGGACTCCTGAAGGAACGGGTCGCGATTTCAAACTTTCCCCAACCCTTGCCCCGCTTGAAGATTTGAAAGACCGGGTGACGGTGGTTAGCAATCTCTGGAATGCCAATTCCAAAGGCGGCGATGGCCACTATGTTAAGGAAGCCGCCATCCTGACTTGCTCCACCATTAAGAAAACTCAGGGCGCGGATCTGGCCAATGCGACATCCATGGATCAAATGGCTGCGCAGTTGGTGGCGCGGGAAACACCTTTGGCTTCGCTTGAACTTGGAGTCACGCCTGTGGCAATTGGTGTTGACGCTGTGGTTGGCTATACGCGGGTTTATGGATCGCACATTGCATGGAGCAACGCTAACACTCCGTTGGCGCGGGAGATAAACCCACGGTCCGTTTATGAAAGATTGTTCCGGGCGGCGAATGGGGGGAAGGGAAGTGCGGCAAAGGAAGATGCGCTTTTGCTCGATCGAGTTTTGGCTGATGCCAAGCGTCTTCGCAGTCAAGTGAGTTCCGCAGATAAATTGCGTATTGATGAGTACATGTCAGTGATGCGTTCGCTGGAAGAACGTGTGATTCGGGCCAACACTGGTGGACAGAAAAGTTGGAAGCCCAAGGCTGCCCTAACGCTGAAAGATGCACCAACAGATCGCCCCATGGACCATGCCGAGCACGTCCGGTTGATGATGGACATGATCGCCGTGGCTTTCCAAAGCGATACAACGCGCGTGGCCACTTTCATGTTTGGCAACGCTGTGAGCAATGTAAGTTTCCGGTTCTTGGAAGGTGTGACGGCTGGGCACCACGATGTATCGCATCATCAGAAGGAAGCTGACAAGCTGCGGCAGTACCAGTTAATCAACCGTTGGCACATTGAACAATATGCTTATTTGTGCCGGAAGTTAGCGGCCATAAAGGAAGGGGAGACGAACGTACTTGATAGCTCCATGATTTTATTTGCCTCAGCTTTAAGTGATGGGAACAGCCACAATCCGCACAAACTTCCTTTGGTTGTGACTGGGCGCGGTGGTGGACGAATCGATGCGGGGCAGCACTTGATCTACACAGAAGACACCCCTGTCGCAAATTTATACTTGGGAATGTTGAATGCGTTTGGCGTGCCGTTGGAGCGGTTCGCCGATAGCACAGGTGTTCTTCCCGGCTTCTTGCGAGGATAGGATGAAGCTAGCAGTATTCCTAATCATAGTTAGTGCTCTAAATGCTGAAGATTTCTCAGGCATCTGGGTTGGGCAGATTCCAACGCGCAATGGTGAAACCCAGGAAATTTCTTTTCAATTTTCTCAGGAAGGTTCTAAGTTGAGTGGCAAACTCTACGGTGACTACCGCAGCACGATGCTGGTTGAAGGCAAGATATCCGGCAACGTAGTGGCCTTTGTTATCGCCTCGCAGGAGCAAGCCGGCAATCAGATAAACGAGACACGATTCCGCTATAGCGGCAGAATGATCGATGGTCAAATTGAACTCACCCGCGAGCGCGAATCGGCGAAGAATGCAGGGAACGGCGGAAACGTTCAATTCAAAGGAAGCACGCGAACAACTTTCAAGTTAAAAAAGCTGATTTAACTGTTGAGTTTTTGATGTTCTTTTAGAATACACCGGTCCATGACAACCGTTAAGCCGGTCGCCTTTGCCTTTTCGGCAGCCTGCTCATTGACCACACCTTCCTGCATCCAAACACATTTGGCACCAATGGCGATGGCCTCGTCTACTATATCGGGAACAAACTCGGACCTGCGGAATATATTAACTATGTCTACAGCTTCAGGAACATCCTTCAATGTCACGTAACTCTTCTCGCCTAGCACTTCGGTTTCCTGTGGGTTCACTGGAATAATGCGATACCCGTGCTGCTGCATGTACTGTGAAACGCCGAAGCTTGGCCTGAATTTGTTGGAAGAAAGTCCAGCCACAGCGATGGTTTTGGAGCTTTTCAAAATCTCGTCAATCGTCATGGCTCGGCGGCTCCATCTTCAGCATCTTGCGAAATCGTTCCATCTCCCGTTGAGACAGGTGGCGAAACTGACCGGGGGGAATGCCTTCCAGTCCAATGAATCCAATGCGGACACGCCGCAGCTTTTCAACCAAGCGGCCAAAATGATTGAACATCAATTTGATCTGATTGGTACGGCCTTCAATCAGCTTTACTTCATACCAGGGATTATCTTGAGGCCGGATCAATTTGATTCCTGCCGGAGCAGTACGCTTGCCGTGAATCGGCAAGCCTCTGCGAAATTGTTCACATTGATCTTCACTCAACAGGCCAGTGACTTTCACCACGTAGACTTTCTCGATCTTGGACTTCGCTGAGGTCAATCGATTCGCAAAATCGCCATCGTTGGTGAAGAGCAGCAGGCCCTCGGTATTGTAATCCAGACGGCCAACTGGAACAACGCGCTCTTTCAACCCTCGCACTAGTTTCATTACAGTTGGGCGGCCTTCTGGATCATCAGTCGTAGTGACGTAACCCTTCGGTTTATTCAATGCAATGTAGACAATGTTTTTCGGCGCATGCAATAGCTTGCCGTCAACTTTAATGTGGTCTTGATCCAAATCTGCTTTGGATCCCATTTCCATCACCACCTTGCCGTTGACTGTGACCAAGCCTTGGGCGATCAGTTCTTCAGCTTTGCGGCGACTGGCGAATCCGGCTCTCGAAATTATTTTTTGTAAACGTTCTGCGGGCATGAAAAAGCAGTTCCTTACTGCCCGTTACCTTCCGATACTGCTTTTGCCTGTTCTACTTCCTCGGCTGGTGTGTCAATGGCTTCTTCTACGGCAATTGGCTCAGTTACTTCCTCAACTGCCGGTTCTGACAAGGTCAATTGTTCGGCTGGCGTATCGAGGGCCTCTTCGTCAAAAGACAAGCGGCGGAGCTCTTCAAATTCCTTCAATGTTGGCAGTTCGTTAATACCACTGAGGCCAAACTGCACCAGGAATTCGCGAGTAGTCTTGTATAGAATCGGTTTACCCACAACATTCTTGCGGCCCGATGTTGCGATCAGTTTTCGTTCCAACAGAGTTTTCAGAACACCGGCACCCTGCACTCCGCGAATCTCCATGATTTCTGGAGCGGTGATTGGCTGCTTGTAGGCGATTACAGCAAGAGTTTCGAGAGCGGCCAAAGACAGCTTCAATGGTTGCTTCAGGTTCTTCACAAACTGCCGGATCACATCATGGTGTTCTGGTTTTGTGCCCATCTTATAGCCGCCAGCCACTTCTTTGATGATCAATCCGCGTTCCGGCTTGTTGCTATCTTCAATCAGGGAAGCAATAACAACCTCGATCCTTGCCTTGTCCTGCTGTAATGCTATCGCAATCATCTCTAGCGATAGCGGCTCTTCGGTGATATAGATCACTGCCTCAACCACTGCACGCAAATCCTCGTCACTCATTTGAATGGGAAGAAGTTCCTGATTGGGTTCGGCTGGCACCTCAACTTCGGGTGCTGCGTTGACAATTTCCGAGGTTTCTTCCATGGGTTGCTGCTCTTCTTGCTCTTGCATCACTATTAACTGTAGTCCCCTTCCAATTGAGAAATGGCCTGTTCGTCTTCTGACACTTCTTCAAACTTTTCACCGCGCTTCAGCGTGATATCGCCGAAGGCGTCCTTTTGACCAAGGCTCACCGCCTGTAACTTAACCAGTTCCAGAATGGCCAGAAAAAGGCAGATCATGGCTCGAGTGCTTCGCTGCCGTTCAAATAGATCCGTAGCTGATACTGATTCGCTCTTGCGCGCCGATCCCAGCACATTCCGCAAGAAATGAATCATGTCCGGAACGCTGACATCTTCCTTAGTAACCTCGAACATCGGCCGGGCCCGCGTTCGCTCCAGGATCTTTTGCAGCGTTTGAACCAGGTCGAACAAAGTTACGTCCAGACCGGGATCGTCATCCTCGTTGATGAACTCTTTCAAATGAGGATGAGACCAGATGGCTTCTTCCACCAGCCGTTTCTGTTGCAACATTTCGGCTGCATTCTTGAACCGCTCGTGCTCAATCAACTGATCCACAAGTTCTTTGCGTGGATCCTCTTCGGGGTCCATCTTCTGCAGTTCGGGATCCCGAGGCAGCAGGGTTTTGGACTTGATATGGATCAGCGTGGCGGCCATGTAAACGAACTCGCTCGACAACTCAAAATCGAGTTGTAAAGCGTGCTCCATGTACTCCAGGTACTGAGCCGTTATTTTTGAGATGGGGATATCGTAGATATCAATCTGCTGCTTTCGAATCAGATCCAGCAACAGATCCAAAGGCCCATCGTACTGCTCTAAATGAAAGTTAAGAGGAGATGACGACACTACTTCAATAGGGTAACATTGACGCTTGTGGAAAACCCCAAAATCGCCTTATTTACCCGGCTCCTTCGGCTTTTCTTTAGTCCATTCTTCAATCCACTCAAGGAAAGTGCGATACCACAGTTCGCTGTTCTGGGGCTTACCAATCCAATGGCCTTCGTCGGGATAAATCAAGAGTTTAGACGGCACTTTTTTTAATTGCAGCGCTGTATAGAGTTGCAAACCTTGGCCATATGGCACCCGGTAATCCTTTTCCCCATGAATAACCAACGTTGGCGTTTTGAATTCGCTTACATAATGGCTGGGGGACATGCGCGCGTACAATTCAGGGTTATCCCAAGGCATGCCTTTGAACTCCCACAAAGGAAACCAAAGCTCCTCGGTCTCACCGGCCATACTGCGCATATCGAAGACACCGGCATGGGAAACGAAAGCTTTGAAGCGTTGAGTATGGCCTAGCATCCAGTTCACCATGTATCCGCCGTAGGATCCACCAGCTGCAGCGAAGCGATCAGGATCGGCCCATTCTTTTAGCGAAATGGAATCGACCGAACTCATGATGTCTTCATAAACTTTGCCATTCCAATCGCTATTAATTTCGTCGGTAAACTTCTGTCCGTAGCCAGTGGAGCCTCTGGGATTCGGCATTACAACTACGAATCCGGCACCCGCGAACACTTGCGGATTCCAGCGATAGCCCCAGTTTTCATGCCATGCACCCTGTGGGCCACCATGAATCAAAAACAGCACCGGATACTTCTTCTTCGCATTGAATCCGGCCGGTTTCAGCACAAAGCTATGTACCTTTGCTCCGTCGGCACCGGTGGTGTACATTTCTTCCATTTGGGGCAAGCTGTATTCGGTAAGCAGCGCATCGTTCAATCGAGTCAGTTGAACCGGTGCTCCCCCTGCTGAAGATACTTTGAACAACTCTGGCGGGTGCGATCCGCTCTGCTCACTGTAGATCATCGTCTTCGCGTCGGAAGCCAAGCGCACATCGTCAAAGGTGCTATTGCCGGTCACGATTGAGCGAGCGGCGCCGCCATTGGCGTTGATCATTTGAACCGATTGCCGTCCACGATCTTCTACTGTGAAAAACAGACGAGCCGAATCGGGGCTCCAAATCATGCTGCCAACATTGCGATCCAAAGTCTCGGTCACTTCGCGGGTTCGCCCTGATGCACGGTCCAACACCATCAGCCGCCAGCGGTCACTTTCGTACCCGGCTGTGCGCTGCGCCAACCAAGCAAGGCTCTTGCCATCAGGCGAATATACAGGACCGGTATCGGCACCAAAGCCGGAGGTCACTCGCTGAGGGTCGCCACCAGTGGCCAGCACCGTATACAAATCGGAATTTGTACTGGTTGACTGATCGGCTTCGTTGTTCATTACGTAGCAAATTTCCTGAGAATCTGGAGAGATGGCGTAGCCTTCAGGACCGCCTAATGAAAAGCTGGGAACATCACGATTTCCGGGGGTAATGTCTTTAGCGGGCCCGCCGTCCAAACTTGCCACGAAAAGATGCTTGCGGCGTTTCGATTGCCATTGATCCCAATGACGGTACAGAAGCCCTGTATAAGTGCGGGCTTTCACTTTGTCGGCTTTTTCTTTGTCCAATTTACTTTTGTTGCACTCATCCGATTGGCAATCCGGGAACACTTCGCTGATAAAGAGAATTCGTTTGCCATCCGGGAAGAACAGGACGCCTTCTGCTTCCGTTGCAATCTTCGTAACAGCCTTTGCATTGGCTCCGTCGGCATCCATCAGCCATACTTGAGTTGATTCAGAGCGATCGGAGAGGAAGGCTATTTGTTTAGAATCGGGCGACCACCTTGGTCTTTCATTATTGCCCTGTGTAGTGATTTGCTTTGGAGTGCCGCCAGCCAAATCGACAATCCAGATTTGCCTGGGTTTAGTGTTCTTTTCCAGATCAACGGTTTGGACAGTGAATGCTACACGCTTGCCATCGGAAGACACTTGCGGATCGCTGATCCGTTGGATTTTCATCAAGGCATCGAAGGTGAAATTCGTTTGCGCCAGTGCTGCCCAAGGGCAGGCCACCAAAGCGAATAGGCACAGAAACCGCGTCATAGCCTTCCTATTGTAGAGTCTTCCGAGGAGATTCGGAACGAAGGGGAGGCAATTTCTTAGAGCCGAATTGGCATCTTGTTCTAAAGAAAGAAGAACGCCTTATTCCCAGGGACGAGCCGGAACGCCTTTATCGCGATCCTTCACCCGGTCATAAAGATGATCTTTGCAAACTGAACCCAGCGATGTATTGTAAAGGCTGGTCAAACCAAGTGCTTCGCAAAGATCCTCTTGAAAGGCATGAATTGCTTTCAGGTGTTCCGCCAACGCTGGGATCTTGTGGTTATCGTGCGTTAAAAAGAACTTCTGATACCCGCCGTCTACCAAACCAGCAACATGTTCGCCAACCAGAAGCCCGGGTTCGCCAGGTTCTGGAACTCCGCCTTGGGCGTCCTTGACCCATGCTGCGAAGCCTTTGCGGCTAATGCGCGCCCCGCCAGGAGCTTTAGTGGCCTCAAAGCCGTAGCTTTTGGTGGCGGTGATCTTTTCGTCAAAAGAGAGTTGGCGTGGGCTTTCTCGGCGGAAGAACATAGTTCCCTTAATTATAGCGGCATAAATATGCCTAAGTGTTAATTTGATTACCGCAAGATATTCTTTTGAAAAAAATAGTGTAAAGTTATGACGGAGATCCTAAATATGAAAAAGATTCTAGGCGTACTAAGCCTTTTGGTTACAAGCGTTTTTGCCCAAAGAGCGGAGACAATCGCTTTTATTGCCCCCATGTCCCCGGCCAGCGAGGTTCCGGCTGTTAACATTCAGGCAAGCGGCACTGGTGTCATGTGGTTTCACGTGATGCGCGATGCTTCAGGAGAAGTTGCCTCCGCCTCCGTGGATTTCGTTGTCCACTACAACATGCCAACGGCGGTCACATTTACTGGTTTGCACATTCATGAAGGCTCTGCCGGCATCAACGGTCCGATTGTGATCAATACAGGTATTGCCCCTGGTGCAACCTCCGTTGTCGCCAATGAAAATGGACGAGGTGTGATTACACGCCAGGCGCAGGTGCTTGGATCGAACGCCACGGCTGTCGCCCTAGTGAAGACCATTTTGGCTGATCCTTCCAAGGCATATGTGAACTTGCACACAACCGACAACCCTGGTGGTGTGATCCGCGGTCAATTGCGCCGCGCTGAAGTAACTTACCTGATGGGAACAATGAACGCCAGGAAAGAAGTTCCGGCGATTGATTCAACCGCTACTGGCATTGGAAGCATTGTAGGCCTCCGCGCTTACGACCCCACCGGATTCGCCGTGGGTTGGGTTGGTTTCGAGATTGATTACAATTTGGGTGTTCAATCCACCATCACCGGTTTGCATATCCACACTGGTGGACCAACCATTGCCGGACCGGTGACGATCAACACCGGCATCGCTGCAGGTGCTGCCTCGGTTGCCTCACCGGCTTCAGGCGCTGGGAACATCACCATCGGCGTGGAAGTTCCAGCCACCAGTGCCGCCGCGACCTTGGGCGCTTTGAATGGTATTTTCGATGCTCCAGGTGATTACTACGTCAACATGCACACAACGGTGAATACAGGCGGTATTATCCGCTCGCAATTGATGCGGACTGAAAATATCCGTTTTCCATTTATTGCTTCTCCTGCCAATGAAGTTCCTGCTATCACAGGGCTGAACGCCACAGGCGTGGGTGCCATTGACATTCGAGCTTTGCGCGATCGCACAGGCAACATAATCGCTGCTCGTATGAACTTCGATATGAACCATCGCTTCCCAGACGCTGCAGAATTTACCGGAATGCATATTCACGACGGTATCTCGACGGTTTCGGGTGGCGTCACAATCAACACCGGCATTAATGCTGCCACTTCTATCAAGTCTGATACTGGTTTTGGGAACATTTCACGAACCTTGAACGTGACCGGTGGACAGGCTCTAGCTTCACTGAACTCTCTGGTGACAAATCCAGAGAAGCATTATGTGAACTTGCACACGACAGTTAACGGAAGTGGAGCAGTACGTGCCCAGCTTGGGGTTGACAACGCGCGCAGCCCAGTGATTCGGGCAGTCATTAACGCGGTTAGCGATGCCACTTTGAGGACTGTTGGTCAAGGCGGGTTGATGACCATTTTCGGAAATGACCTGGTGAAAGTATCGTCTCTGCTGGAAGGTGTGGACGACACCCGTCTTCCAAATTCAGCAAATGGCACCAGCGTGAAGATTGGCGGGTTAGATGCTCCTATCATGTGGGTTGCAAATGATCTGACCAAGAGCACACCTGCTTATATTGTTGCTCAGGTTCCTTTTGAAACACCGGTTGGTTCACAACCTGTTGTGGTCACATCGGCCAACGGAACTTCGGCTCCGATGAACGTTACTGTGGCAGCTGTGGCTCCAGCGGTGTTCTTTGATGAAGAAGGTACCATTGCCATCAAGACTGCCGATTTCAGCCTGGTGCGGGGCAGCAATGCCGCTCAAGCCGGTAATATTCTGGCTTTAATTTGCACCGGTCTTGGACAATTTGCCCCGGCCCTTGCAACCGGTCAGATTCCAATCACACCTGCGGCGGTGGCAGGCGCGGTTACCGCTCAGATTGGCGGTGTGGATGCACGGGTGATGTCAGCTACGGCGTTGGTTGGCCAACCTGGATACTACATGGTTATGGTGATGATGCCCACGGGTGTTGCAGCCGGAAGAGCAAATGTAGTGGTTCGCGTTGGTGGGTCGGCGTCTAACATAACAACAATGTCCGTCCGATAGGGCTATCTTCCTGCACCCGGCTGCGGCTACAATCATCTATTGATGATGCGTAACGCAGCCGGTGTAGGAGTCCTCTTCTTTGTTCTTTCCGCTTCTCAGGCGGGTCCTTCCATTGCTGAAAGATTAGCTACCCATCGTAATTTGGGCAAAGCTTTCTACGAAAATCCAACCACACAGAAACAGGCTGTACAGGAATTTCGCAAAGCGTTTGATCTGATGCCGAATTCTGCCCGAGAGCGGCTGAACTATGCATTGGCACTTCTGCGAGCCGGGCAAACCGAAGAAGGAATTGCGGAACTGGAGAAAACGCAAAATCAGGATCCAGCCATTCCCCATACCTGGTTCAACCTTGGGATTCAGTACAAACGGCGTGGCGATGCTGACAAAGCTCTGGTCCAGTTGAAGAAGATGATCCAGTTAGAACCGTCCGACGCCATCACGCATTACAACATTGGCGTTTTGGAAAAAATCGCTGGAAAGATGGAATTGGCTGCAACTGCCTTTGAAAAAAGCTCGGCGATTGACGGGACTTTAGCGGCTCCGCACTTCCAACTCTATAACTTGTACCGCCAGGCGGACCGCACAGCTGATGCCCAAAAACATTTGACGGAATTTCAAAGGCTGAAGAAAGAACAGGAAGGAGCAGCAATTCCTGAAGACATGGAATGGAATCGATTTGCCGAAGTTCTGGACGAAGTGGAGCCGGTTGCGATTTCTGTAACTCGCACTGTCCCCCGTTGGGAGGATCGGCTAGTCAAACTGCCTGCCGGGGTGGAACTAGATTCCCTGACTGAATTTGGGCGGGGCGTGATTGCCTTGAATGGAAAGCGCACATGGTTTTTGCAATTGGACCAGGCACCTAAGGAACTGCCAGCCCTGGCTGGAGCGATTTCGATGGCCGTTGGCGATTACGATAACGACGGTGTGTTAGACCTTTGCGTCATAACAGCAACTGAAGCATTCCTATCGAAGAACTTCGCTCGCGGTGCAACTGTCGCAAAAGGAAATTTTCGCAAAGCAGTTTGGTTGGATTACGACCACGATTATGATCTGGACTTAATCCTGCTTGGCGAGGACAACCGTCTGATGCGCAATCAGGGTTTGGCTGGATTCACCGACAAAACTGCTGCTTTCCCTTTCGTAAAAGGCAACCCGGTAGATGCTGTAGCGTTTCGTCTTGAAGCTGAAACCAAAGGCTGGGATTTGGCTGTGACCTATGCAAATCAAGATGCTGTGATTTATCGTGATCTGCTGGGAGGCAATTTCAAAGCCTATCGCTGGCCCATGCTTCATGGAAAGTCTGGGTTGCTGGCTGAGGATGTAGATCGCGACGGCGAGATTGATGTTCGTTCCGGCGACACCGTGGCATTCAACAGGCTGTCGCGAGGCAAGCGTACCTGGGTGGACGGAACTGCAGTGATGGAAAAACCCGCGGCATATTTAGATGCCAACAAGCAACCTCATTTTTGGATCAACCGGACAACAAATGGGAACATTCTGCGCGTCCAACTGAACGGTGTAAAGAATCTGAAACTGGCGCAAGGCAGCGAAGTTGAAGTGAAGTATGGACGTTTCTATCAAAAGAAAGTTTATAACGGTGATTCCATTTCCTTCGATTTGGGGCCCTACAAAAAAGCTGACGTTGTGCGCATCACTTGGCCCAATGGTTTGATTCAGAATGAAATGAATCCTCCAGCGTCCACTGTTTTGCGAGTAAAGGAAGCGCAACGCTTGTCCGGTTCATGCCCTATGATTTGGACCTGGAATGGCCATGAATTTCAATTCATCACTGATGTCCTAGGCGTTGCTCCGTTGGGGGCCTCGTCAGGTGACGGTGAGTATTTTCCTGTTGATCATGATGAATATATTCAAATTCCCGCAAGCGCACTTCAGGCTCAAGACGGCCGCTACCAAATCCGCATTACGGAAGAACTCAGCGAAGTCGCCTATCTTGATGAAGTGGCACTGGTGGCGGTGGATCATCCTGCGATGCAGGAAATTTTCGTTGCTGACAAATTTCAAGCACCACCCTACCCTGAGTTCAAGGTCTATGGAGTCAGCAATTCCCATCCAGTTCGCGGAGCACGTGAAGACGGCATTCGCGATGTGAAGTCCGCCGTTGCCAAACGAGACGAAACTTATCCAAGAGGATTCCGCCGAAAGTTATCAGGCGTGGCAGAAATGCATTCCTTGGAATTGGACCTGGCGGAAGGTTCGGATCTGCTCATCCTTAATGGTTGGGTGGATTGGGCAGATGGCAGCACGTTCGTTGGTGCAGCTCAGGAATCTAAAGATGGACTTGTATTTCCGCGCTTGGAGGTGAAGGACTCTCAAGGAAAATGGAAGGTTGCTGTGGCCGATATGGGCCTTCCCGCCGGCAAACCTAAAACCATTGTGGTGGAACTTCCCGATTCTGTTTCCCGAAAAGGTGAAACCGTCCGCATCGTGACCAATTTGAGTCTGTATTGGGATCACATTTTCACGGCTGGCCAGCAGCAATTTAATGGTCGTATCACACTACTGCACCCGACCATATCAACTACCAACTTCCGCGGATTTTCCAAAGCAATTATCCATCCCGAACGCCTTCAGCCAGAAAAATTCCTCTATTTCCCCAGTAGCCCCATTTCCATGTGGAACCAGACTCCGGGGCTCTATACGAAGTACGGAAACGTAGAAGAATTGCTAACCAATCCTGACGACCGCTTCGTGATTATGGGGTCTGGTGATGAACTTCGCTTGGAATTCGACTCCACTGCTTTGCCTCCCATCGCTTCAGGTTTTACGAGAAGCTTTCTCTTGAAGGTGGATGGATGGGCCAAAGATCGTGACGCCAACACAGCCTATTCGCAATCCGTAGAACCGCTTCCCTTTCATTCCATGAGCCGTTACCCCTATCCTGCTACAGAACGATTTCCTTCCAGCAGTGCCCAGAATTCTTGGCGTAAGACCTACAACACTCGGCCAGCAATTCGGACCATCCGTCCATTGGCGGTCACCCGATGAGCTTTTTGAAAGTCGCAGGAATCGCGTTAGTCATTTTCCTGGTTAGCACAGGCTATGTAGCCGGGTTCGCATCAGCCACCATTTTTTACATGGCCAATGTGCTGCTGCATCTTCTCTTAGGAACGGCGCTCTTCCTCGCCACGGTTCGGATGCTCCCCACCATTCCGCGACTCCTGTTGGGCACTGCTTTTGCTACCGGTATGTATCTTGCGTGGCAAGGTTCGCTGTACTCCAATCGTCCAATCTGGATTACCCATATCGCAGCGGCGGCGGCGGGACTGTTGTTCCTATCCTTTTGGATTTTCAAGAATCACCGCACGTTCACTCCTTGGTTTTTCAGCGGTGTTGCCCTGTTGATATTGATTCCAACGGCTACAAAGATACTCGGTTCCCCACCCACCAAGATTGCAAATTCGCTAGTCATCCCTACCTCCATGGAAGAAGAAGGCGGTGGGCCGAAATCCCCCTTCTGGCCATCAGCTTCAAAGACCAACGTCGGCGGAACCATTCCCTCCAATTTCTTCATGGACTCGAAATTGTGCGGCGAGTGCCACAAAGAAATTTACCAGCAGTGGGAAAGTTCCATGCACCATTTCGCGTCGTTCAACAACCAATTTTATCGAAAATCCATTGAGCAGATGCAGGAGTTGAGCGGCACCAAAGGCAGCAAGTGGTGCGCCGGTTGCCATGACCATGCGCTGTTTTTCAATGGAAGATTCGATACTCCGGTGAAAGATCAGATCGACACGCCAGAAGCTCAGAATGGGCTTGGCTGCGTATCCTGCCATTCCATTACTCATGTGGAAGGTTCGGTCGGCAATGGAGCCTTCACTATCGCCTATCCGCCTCTGCATGAGCTCGCTTCCAGCCGCAACCCTGTGATCCACCAACTGGACCGGTTCCTAACCTTCTTGAATCCAGAGCCGCATCGTCGCACTTTCCTGAAGCCCTTCATGAAGGAATCAGAATTCTGCGCCACCTGTCACAAAGTTCACTTGGATGTGCCGGTGAACAACTATCGTTGGGTGCGCGGCTTCAATGATTACGATAATTGGCAGGCCAGTGGCGTCAGCGGACAAGGTGCGCGCAGTTTTTACTACCCTGCTAAATCTTCGACCTGTTCCGATTGCCATATGGCTTTGGTTGATTCCAAAGATCCTGGCAATCGGAATGGCAAAATCCATTCCCATCGTTTTAGCGCTGCGAATACAGCAGTTGCCAATGCCAATCAAGATAAAGAACAATTGGCGGAAACTGAGAAGTTTTTGAAATCGGGTTTCGTCACTGTAGACATCTTTGCCTTGTCTCCGGTTGATGCTAATTCCGGTTTGGAAATGCAACGCCGAAGTGGCGAGGCACCGCAACAATTAATGTCGTTCAATGCCATTGGTGAAGAATCCGAACAGTCCGGGCAAACAGTGATTCGTGAGGTGGGCAAGGTTGCTGCCCCGATTGAGAAAGCCGGAGTAACGGTGAAGCCAGGAGACACTGTTCGTGTTGATGTGGTAGTGCGGACGCGTAAGATCGGCCACTTCTTCCCGGGTGGAACCGTCGATTCCTTCGACGTCTGGTTGGAACTGGCTGCCAAGGATGCAGATGGGAAAGTAGTCTTTTGGAGTGGCGCTTTGGATGATAGTGGCCCAGTGGAAAAAGGTGCTCATTTTTACCGTGCTTTCGGATTGGATGGGCAGGGCAATCCAATCAATAAACGAAATGCCTGGCAGCTTCGGAGCGTCTTATATGCCAGGCTGATTCCGCCGGGCGCAGCTGATGTTGGTCACTTTCGGATGAAGATCCCTGAGGGCGTTCGTGGCCCCTTGCAGCTGGAAGCCAAGCTGAACTACCGGAAGTTTTCACACTACTATATCGAGTACGCCTATGCTGGGAAACCTGGTAAGGGTAGCAGCGGGCTGGATCACGACAGCCGCGAATACAGCTTTGTGAATGCCAATATTCCAAAGAATGTTTCAGGTGCAATCAAGGATCGAATTCCCCAGGCCCCCGTGGTAGTGCTTGCTACTGCTAAATCACAACTCACGATTGGTAGCAATGCCGCTGGAATGGATTGGCAACCCAAAGTGGAGTTGAAAGATCGCGAACGGTGGAACGACTGGGGCATCGGAATGTTGTTGCAAGGCGACTTGAAGGGCGCAGAATATGCATTCAAGAAAGTGACCGAAGCGGAGCCCGGTTATGCTGATGGTTGGTTGAATGTAGCTCGTGTGCTAATTCAAGAAGGCGAAACCGAAGCGGCCAAACCCTTCCTGGCGAAGGCTCTGTCGTTAGACCGCACATTGGGCAGAATTCATTTCTTTCAAGCGATGGTGGAAAAGGCGGATGGCAACTACGATGCTGCCGTGGCCAGCCTTGACACAGTTCTGGCTAAGTATCCCAAGGATCGTGTCGTTCTGAATCAACTGGCCAGAGTACGCTTTCTGCAACGAAAATTCGAAGATGCCGTGCGCGCCGGAAAAGCAGTCCTGAACGTAGATACAGAAGACGTGCAAGCGCACTATACGTTAATGCTGTCCTACCGGGGATTAGGAAAAATGGATGAAGCCGCCCGGGAAGAAAAACTATTCCGGCGATTCAAAGCCGATGAACCATCCCAGGAAATCACGCAGGGCCGCAGACAGGCAAGCGTTGAAGATAACAACGAACGGCAGATGATACACGATCATGGGAGTGTCAAACTTCGATGAGGAAACTGGCCGCGTCTCTCTTTATTGCCAGCTTGTGCTTCAGTCAAGTGCAGTTTACCGATGTAACCAAGTCTGCGGGCATTTCTTTCAGCCACAACAGTGGCAGGGCAGGGAAGCGCTGGCTACCTGAAACTATGGGGGCTGGCTGCGTATTCTTCGATTTCGATGGCGATGGTTGGCCGGATATTTTCCTGGTGAACTCAAAAGACTGGATACCAAAAGGCCGTAAGTCAATCGGGGCGCTTTATCACAACAACCGGAATGGCACCTTCACGAACGTCACAGCTACCAGCGGGTTGGACGTTGAAATGTATGGTCTGGGTGTTGCTGCCGCTGATTACGATAACGACGGCCGCGAAGATCTGTACATAACAGCGCTTGAAGGCGACCGTCTCTTCCACAACGAAGGAAACGGCAAATTTCGTGATGTAACAGCGGCTAGCGGGATTCGCAATACCGGCTTTCCGGCCAGTGCCGTGTTCTTTGATTTTGATCGCGACGGTAAGGTGGATCTGTTCGTCGCTAACTACGTTCAGTGGACGGCAAAGGGTGACCTCTGGTGTTCCATTGACGGAAGCACTAAGTCCTATTGCACGCCAGAATCGTATAAGAGCTTGCCGTCGAAACTCTACCGCAATTTGGGCAACGGAAAATTTGCAGATGTGAGTGAGGCCGCAGGCCTTGTCGACAGAGGCAGCAAAGCTCTGGGTGCAGCGGTGATTGATTTCGATTCCGATGGTTGGCCCGACTTATTTGTTGCCAACGACACACAACCCAACAAACTTTACCGCAACAACCGGAACGGCACTTTCAAAGAAATTGGCCTTAGCGCTGGTGTTGCGTTTGGCGAAGATGGTACGGCCCGCGGTGCCATGGGCGTCGACTCGGGCGACTACGACCGTTCCGGCCGTCCCCATTTGCTGGTTGGGAACTTTTCCAATCAAATGCTGGGACTGTATCACAACGAAGGCAATGGACTGTTTGTGGATGAAGCACCGCGTTCCACGGTTGGCAGAGCCAGTTTACTGTCCTTAACCTTCGGAACGTTTTTCTTCGATTTCGATCTTGATGGATGGTTGGATATCCTCACCGCCAATGGCCACATCGAAGAAGAGATTGGCCGCGTTCAACCGAAGGTTCAGTTTCGCCAGCCTCCATTGTTGTTCCGCAATTTGGGCAAAGGAAAATTTGCCGATTTTTCAAAGTCCGTTGGCCCTGATTTTCAAAAAGCGATTGTTGCCCGAGGTGCCGCCTACGCCGATTACGATCACGATGGTGACCTGGACGTGCTAATCTCCACGAATAATGGCCCAGCCTATTTGTATCGCAACGATGGCGGAAATAAGAACAATTGGCTGCAGGTTCGCCTGGAAGGAGTGAAATCTAACCGTAGCGCAATTGGGGCTGTGGTCAAAATTGAATCTGATTCCGGCAAGCAGTGGCAAATGGTACATAGCGGTTCCAGCTACTGCTCTCAAAGTGATCTAGCCCTGACGTTTGGCCTTGGCTCAGACCCTTCGGTGAAAAGTTTACAAATTGATTGGCCTAGCGGTTCCAAGCAGAAGTTGGAAAATATCAAGGGCCGTCAGACCGTTCGAATCAAAGAACAGTAGACATTGCTTGCTAGAATGGAGAATTCTATGCAACCAAAACTCCGGATCGCCTCCATTACAGACGAATTTTCCCCAGATCTTGCTGTGGCTCTCAATGCGATGACCGCCATTGGTATGACCGGTGCCGAACTCCGCGTACTTTGGGGAAAGAACATCCTGGACCTCTCTGATGATGAATTGGCGAAAGCCAAGGCCCTATTGACAGAACATAAAATGGAGGTGATTTCCATTGCTTCTCCACTGTTGAAATGCGTGTTGCCAGGCGCACCTGAAATTGATGGCCGTTTCCAACAAGATGTATTCGCATCGAAACATAACTTCGAAGATCAACCCCGCCTTACCGAACGTGCTTTTCATGTAGCAGAATTTTTCGGAGCAAAAATCATCCGTGTTTTCAGCTACTGGCGCACCGTTGAACCCGAAAAATGTTACGACGCGGTCGCTTCAGCCTTGCATGAATTAGGCAATAAAGCGGCTCCTCGCGGTTTGATTATCGGACTTGAAAACGAACATGCCTGTAACGTGGCCACCGCTGCCCACAGCGCAAAAATGCTGGCTATGGTTCCGCACCCTTCAGTCCAATTAGTGTGGGATCCCGCGAATGCACTTTGCTCAGGCGAGAATCCGTTCCCGGGTGGATACGCACTGCTTCCTGCCAACCGGATAGTTCATGTTCACACGAAAGATTGCCACATGGAAAATCACAAACCTGTCTGGGGACCGCTTGGCACGCGAAACGTCGATTGGAAAGGGCAAATTGCCGCTTTATGGGCCGATGGATATCGTGGTTGGCTTAGTTTAGAGACACATTGGCCAGGCCCTGGTGGAAGCAAGATGGAGGCTTCCACCATATGTGGTTGGAACCTTCGCGGCTTGGCTTCAATGTAATGTTAAAAATGTAATGTTAAGGGTGGGTGGTACTGTTCGCCCCTAATAATGTGATAAATTTCCTGTTATCTGTGTAGCGAAATTGAAACGGCCAGCGTCAAACCTTATACCGTTGGTATTTTAAGTAGTCTTTGTAAGAAATCTGGGGGTACGGTCCGGCGGAATTGCCTGGCAGCAACCGCATGTGTCGTGCCCCTTTAACTTTTAAGGATTGGAGGACTTGTCATTGATGCGTCGGAAACTAGCTGTTTCGGCGTTGGTTGTCCTACTGTTGGCGGCGGCCGCTTTGGCGCAGCGTCGCGGACAGTTTCAGGACTTCCCTTTCGATGAAGGTGCCCCTTTAGTCACTCCTCCTGATGCCAATGAAAAGACAGAATTCGCATTCGCTCGTCTAAAATATCCTTCCTGGCGATCCAATGACCGCATTTGGTCCATGCGCGGAGCCTGGACCATTGATTACCCTAAAGCTGACCGCCAGTTCATGGCTGGTGTTCGCCGCCTCACTCGTCTCCACGTTCGTTCTGTTGAGCAGGTTGTCGATCTGGAAAGCGACGATATTTTTAATTGGCCCTGGGCTTACGTGGTTGAGCCTGGCCATTGGGACCTTCCTGATGCTCAAGCCGCCAAACTTCGCGAATACCTTCTTCGCGGTGGATTTTTGATGACCGACGATTTCCACGGCACCTTTGAATGGGAAATTTTCATGGCTTCCATGAGCCGCGTGTTTCCCGATCGACCGGTGGTAGACATCCCCAAAGATGATGCTATTTTCCACGGAGTCTACAATCTCGACGACAAGTTCCAAGTTCCCGGTCTTGTAAATTACCCGTTCCAAAAAACTTATGAATACGATGGGTATGAAGCAGAATGGAAGGGCATCTACGATGACAAAGGCCGTTTGATGGTGGCCATCTGCCACAACATGGATTTGGGTGATGCTTGGGAATGGGCGGACAGTCCTCATTATCCTGAGAAGTATGCCGGGCTTGCCTGGCGCATTGGAATTAATTACATTATGTACGCGATGAGCCACTAACATAACCCCATGTTCGAATTCCTCTTCAAATACCCCTCCACCGTGTTCGCTAAAGGCAAGCTAGTATTGCTGGCCGGCTGGCCGGTGTGGCTTTTGGGTCTGTTGTCTTTGATGGTTACGGCAGGCCTTGGTTGGTGGATGTGGCAAAGCAAACCAACCTGGAATCGTATTCGCTCTGGGTTGTTGTTGATGTTGCAGGCTGCTGCGGCGTCCATCCTGTTATTAATGCTATGGCAGCCCGCCTTAAGTGTCTCTGCATTGAAGCCGCAACAGAATATTGTGGCCGTTGTGGTAGATAATTCCAGCAGCATGAAGCGCACGGATTCTGATGGCACGCGTCTTGAAGCAGCCAAAAAGCTTCTTGATTCAGGTCTGTTGAAAGATCTGGAAAAGCGCTTTCAAGTCAGGCTCTACACCATTGATCAAGGTCTTCACCGAATCGCAAAGACCGACGCAGTCACTGGGGATTCCCCGGTCAGCAAGCTCGGCGATGGGCTGAAGCAGTTAACTGCTGAATCGTCTGGATTGCCTGTTGGAGCAGTGCTTCTGCTTAGCGACGGAGCGGATAGCGCAGGTGGCATTGACCGGCAAACCATCAACGATATTCGCAGTCAAAGGATACCGGTTCATACCATTGGATTCGGCAAGGAACAGTTAACTAAGGATCTGGAAATCCGCAATGTGGACGTGCCATTGCGCGCCCTCTCTGATGCTAGGTTAAGCACGATAGTAAGGCTTCGCAATCGTGGATACGCTGGTCAAAAGACACGGCTTGAAATTCGGGAAGGAACCAAGATCCTTGCGTCCAAGGATGTAACGTTGGGGAAGGATGGGCAGGAACAGACTGAATCGCTTTTGTTTAGCGCTGGTATCGCCGGTGCGCGGCACCTCAGCGTTGGCCTGAAATTGATGGATGGCGAAGAAAATCAGGCGAACAATACAATGAGCCGCTTCGTCGTTGTGGAAGGCCGCAAGCCTCGCGTTCTCTACATTGAAGGGGAACCACGCTGGGAATTCAAGTTTATCCGGCGCGCCGTTGAAGAGGACCGCAGCTTGCAATTGGTAACCATGTTGCGCGTGACCCAAAACAAGATTTTGCGTCAAGGTGGGGCCAACGCCAAGGAACTGGAAGCGGGCTTTCCTTCCACCGCCGAAGAGTTGTTTCAATACGACGGACTGATTATTGGCAGCGTTGACGCCGGCTATTTTTCCCTCACGCAACAAGAATTGATCCGTCAGTTCGCAGATCGCCGTGGTGGCGGTGTTCTTTTCCTTGGTGGCCGGAGTTCGCTGTCCGATGGCGGCTACGACAAAACCGGTATGGCTGAGATGATGCCTGTAACATTGCTCTCTACCAAGGGAACTTTTGAACGCGAATTGGCTGTTCCAAGCGTCACACCTTCTGGCCGCGATAGTATGGTGCTTCGGCTGGTTGAAGATCCTGATAAGAACGTGGAACGGTGGAAGACCATGCCGAAACTGGCTGACTTTCAGGCCACAGGCAAAGCAAAGCCGGGCGCTGTTGTTCTTGCCGAAATGTCTACTCCAAAAGGAGTGTTCCCGTTGCTCGCCGTTCAAAATTACGGCCGCGGACGTGTCGCAGTATTTGCAACTTCTGGAAGTTGGCGCTGGCAGATGACGCAACCCAAAGAAGACACTACGCACGAATTGTTCTGGCAGCAACTGCTGCGCTGGGTGAGTTCCGCAACGCAAGGGCAAATCGTGGCAACCACTCCAAATCCTTTGCTGGCCGATGATGGCAAGCTTCCTATTCGAGTCGATGTGCGTGAGAAGAATTACCTTCCTGTTGCTGACGCTGATGTGACCGCCAGAGTCATGGGGCCACAAGGCGTAGCCGCCCAAGTGAAACTAACCCCAGACCCTGTTCTGCCTGGCGTTTACGTTGGCGAATGGAATGCCCCAGTTGTCGGCGATTATGTGGCTGAAGTGGAAGCCATGCGCAACGGTCAAAAAGTTGGGTCTGATGCGCTGCTCTTCCGTCGGGAAGATGGTGTAACTGAAAATTTTTATTCTGAGCAAAATCGTGAATTGCTGGAAAAACTCTCTGAAGAAACTGGCGGACGTTATTGGAAACCAGAGGATGCCAAAAAACTTCCCACGGAGATTTCTTTTTCAGAAGCTGGAGTAACTACCCGCGAGACTTACGATCTGTGGAACATGCCGTTCTTCTTCCTTCTGCTGCTGGCATTGCGCACTTCAGAGTGGTTGCTCCGGCGCAAATGGGGTGCTGTATGAAATGGATCGCTACATTGCTATTGCTCGCCAATAGCAGCTTCAGTGCTTCCTGGTATGTGACCATTTCCGGCTTGGGCGGCGATCCTGAATATGAAATCCGCTTCTCTGGTTGGGCTCTTGACCTCGACAAGTCGCTGAAGAATATTCCCGATGCACAAGTCAACACAATGGTTGGAAAGTTGGCGACCAAAGACGCCATCCGAAAGGCCTTCACCGAACTTCAATCCAAAGTAAAATCTGAAGACTCGTTTGCAGTGTTCCTCATCGGGCACGGTACCTTCGATGGAACGGAATACAAATTCAACTTGCCTGGTCCAGACCTTTCTGGTGCAGAATTAAGCGCCATGATGGATAAAATTCCAGCAACTCGTCAGCTAGTCGTGAACACCACTTCCGCCGGTGGTGCCGCCATTGCAGCACTGCAAAAGCCAAATCGCACCGTAATATCTGCTACACGAAGCGGCACCGAAAAGAATGCCACTCTGTTTGCACGTTACTTTGTAGAGGCGTTCCGGGATCCCAGCGCCGATACAGACAAAAACGAAACTATGAGCGCATTGGAAGCTTTCCACTATGCTGATCAAAAGACTGTGAAGTTCTATGAAACGCAAAAGCGGTTAGCAACAGAACATGCCGTGCTCGAAGATACTGGAAAAGGTGAGGCAGTGCGTGCCCCGTCTGCTGAAAACGGCAAAGGGTTAGCCGCAGGCCGCTTTCCGCTGATGGCCCTTGGCAACGCGCAGAAAATTTCTCCCGAAAAACAAAAACTGGTGGAGAAGAAGCAAGATATTGAAGGGCAAATCGACAAGTTGAAGTACGAAAAGGCGGCCACGCCTACCGATGAATATCGCAGGAAACTTTCGGCTCTCCTTTTAGAGTTAGCGCGAGTGCAGGTGGAATTAGACCAATGAGGATATTGCCATTTTTCTTTTTCGCACTTAGCTCCTGCAATTGGGCCGCCGTTCCACCTGCACAACTCTCGCCGGTGGCTGAATGTCTAGACCATCGCAAACACGGACGCAGTGATGCCGCTACCGCTTGTTTTAACAAACTAATAAACACTTCCAAGGATCCTGCAGTAATAGCCGAAGGATTTTGGGGCCTGAAGCAATATAAACCTGCCAATGAATTGTTTCGCAAGGCCGTAGAAGCTAAACCGAAAGATCCCGAACTCCGCGTCCGTTGGGGCCGGCTATATCTGGATCATTTCCAGAAAACGGAAGCTGCAGGGCTGTTTGAAGAAGCACTGGAAATCAAGGCAAACTACCCTCCCGCGTTGCTCGGTCTTGCCCTTGTGGCTTCCAGCTCGTTTGAAGAAAAGGCAGTAGAGATGGCCAAGGAAGCCTTGAAGCACGATCCTAATCTGGTTGAGGCTCAGGAACTTCTCGCCCGGCTTGCACTTGAAGAGGGCAGTGAAATCAAAGCTGCGGAAGAAGCGGAAAAAGCTCTGAAACTTTCCGGCGAATCATTAGATGCAATGGCCGTTATGGCTACTATCCTCTGGCTCAACGACAAGGATGCCTCGGAGTGGACCGACAAGATTCTAAAAATCAACCCGATGTACGGACAAGCTTGGTCCATTGCCGGTCACTTCTTCGTCATCAATCGCCGTTACGACGAAGGCATCAAAGCTTACCAGAAGGCTATTGAACTCGATCCCAGTCTTGACGAGGCGCGAGCCGAACTCGGTGTTAATCTAATGCGCCTCGGCCGCGACGAAGATGCTCGCAAACGCTTAGAGGAAGTTTACGCCGGTGGCAATTCTAATGAGGCAACCCGCAACACTTTGAAGTTGTTGGACAGCTACAAGAACTTCGAAACTCTGACCACACCAACTACCGATATCCGGCTGCATAAAAAAGAGACGGCTCTACTGAAGCTCTATTTTCAACCGGAACTTGAGCGCGCTATTTCCGTCTATGAGGACAAATATAAATTAAAATTGCCAGTGCCTGTTCGCTTGGAAGTCTATCCGGACCACGAGGATTTCGCGGTTCGTACCATGGGGCTGCCTGGGCTCGGTGCTTTAGGCGTCACCTTTGGCACCGTGGTCGCGATGGATTCTCCTTCAGGCCGCAAACCCGGCTCCTTCCATTGGGCCAGCACTCTATGGCATGAACTGAATCACGTTTATGTGCTGACAGCCACGCAGCATCGCGTTCCCCGCTGGTTTGCGGAAGGCATGGCTATGCATGAAGAAACGGCAAATAATCCTGAATGGGGGGATCGTTTCTCCGTAGAAGGCATCACAGCCATTCGCGACAAAAAACTGTTGCCGATTGCCAAGTTGGATGCAGGGTTCGTTAGGCCCAAGTATCCGGCGCAAGTATCGGTTAGCTATTTCCAAGCAGGAAAAATCTGCGATTACATCAGCGAACGTTGGGGTTTTCCAAAGCTCCTCGAAATGATGCATGCCTTTGCTGCCAAGCAAACCACCGAACAAATTGTGGAACAAAAACTGGGCATGAAGCCTGAAGAATTCGACAAAGTGTTCCTGGCTTGGCTCGACAAGCAGGTAGGCCGTACGGTCGCAAATTTTGAGGAATGGCGCAAACGCCTAAAGGCCAATGTGGCTCTGCTGAAAGATAAGAAGTATGACGACGTAATTCGCGAAGGCCGCGAAATTCGTGACCTCTACCCCGATTATGTTGAGGCTGGAAACGTGTACGAACAGCTTGCAGACAGCTATTTGGAAAAGAAGGATGTGGATTCAGCCATCCGCGAGTTGATGGCATATGCGAAAATCGGTGGTCGCGACCGTGACTTGTTGAAGAAACTCGGCAAGCTACTTGAAGACAAGGGCAATAAAAAGGAAGCAGCCGGCGTCTACGACCGAATCAATTACTTCTACCCTATGCAGGACGAGGATTTGCACAAGAAGTTGGGAAACTTGTGGCTGGAGTTAGGTAACAACAAGGCAGCCATCAAGGAGTTTAGCGCCGCTATTGGTTCGAAGCCTGTTGACCCGGCTTTGGCTTACTTCAACCTGGCTAGAGCGCAGAGCGCTTCTGGCAACAAAGCCGATGCACGCGAAAGTTTGGTAAGTGCGCTGGAACACGCGCCGGGCTTCAAGCCTGCGCAGAAATTGCTATTGGAGCTTACGGATAAATAATCTATGTCATCGACGATAAACAGTATTGAGACTGCGGATCTTCAATCGCGTATTTCGCGTTTCCAGGAGATTGAACAGAATATTCTTCGCCAGGTTAGAGGCGTGATCGTGGGCCAGGAAGAAGTGGTGGAGCAGGTGCTCATCAGCCTGTTCGTCGGTGGCCACTGCCTTATCACCGGTATGCCGGGCACTGCCAAAACCCTTCTTGTTCGAACCATTTCCGATGCCTTAGGCTTAACCTTCAAGCGCATTCAGTTCACTCCGGACTTGATGCCTACTGACATCACCGGCACTGATATTATTGAAGAGGATGACACCACGGGCCGCCGCAAATGGACCTTTGTTCCAGGGCCTATCTTCACAAACGTCTTACTCGCTGACGAAGTGAATCGTACCCCTCCCAAGACCCAATCTGCACTGCTTGAAGCCATGCAGGAAAAATGTTGCACAGTGCGCGGCAACAACTACATTCTTCCCAAACCCTTCTTTGTTCTGGCCACTCAGAACCCAATCGAATTGGAAGGGACCTACCCTCTTCCTGAAGCGCAGCTGGATCGCTTCCTTTTCAACACTATTATGGGCTACCTTTCCTCTCAAGATGAACTGGAAGTGCTGTCCCGAACCACCACTACAGCTTCTGTCCACGCCGAACCTGTAACAAATGCCGAAGAGATTCTGGGTATGCAGCAATTGGTCCGGATGGTTCCAATTGCCGACTCCGTTGCCAACTACGCCATCAACATTGTGCGGGCCACTCGCCCCACGGACCCGGCAACTCCTGACTTCGTTAAAAAGTATGTCAACTTCGGGGCCTCCGTTCGCGGTGCACAGTTCCTGGTTCTTGCTGCCAAAGCACGCACGTTAGTCAAGCGCCGTTACAACGTGTCATACGAAGATATTGCTGCATTGGCTGCACCGATTCTTCGCCACCGCATTTTGCTTAACTTTCATGCTGAATCTGACAAGGTTGATTCCGATGCTGTTGTGAAAAAAATCATTGAGGCGGTACCTGTTCCAAGGACCTAAGCCATGCTTGAGCGCTTCCTCAATCCGTCGGTTCTCTCTGGACTTTCCAGCCTGGAACTTGTCGCAAGAACGGTGGTGGATGGGTTTGTTTCCGGCCTTCACCGTTCCCCAGACTTTGGCTTCAGCCAGGAGTTTGCAGAGTATCGCGCCTACACTGAGGGCGACGATCTGCGTCACGTCGATTGGAACGTTTACGCTCGTTCCGAAAAAATTGTTCTGAAGCGATTCCGCGGCGAAACCAATTCCCAACTAACCGTCATTCTCGATGCAAGTGCATCAATGGGATTCGGCGCCAAAGGCGTCAGTAAAATGGATTACGCCCGTTACCTTACGGCCAGCATAGTCTACATGGCCAACCTCCAGCGTGATGCTTACGGCGTCATTGTCTTTGACGATGATATTCGTAGCTACGTCCAGCCCTCCTCACGACAAGGGCAACTCTACAGGGTTTTGCACGCGCTGGATCAGGCTGAGCCGAAGGCCCGTACTGATTACGCCAAGCCCTTTTATCACTTTCAACAATTTCACCGGCGTCGTGGAATCACGGCAGTGATTTCCGATTTCTGGGAATCTCCTAAAACCATTGTTGATGCAATTTCTCCCTTGCGGTTCCACGGAAATGACGTCGTCATGTTTCACCTTCTGGATCCTGAAGAGTACCGGCCAAAATTTACAGACTCCGTTCTTCTTGTAGATTCGGAAACCAACCGCACCGTCGAAGTAACGCCTGACTACGCACGCACCGAATATGGTCCAAAGATCGATGCGCACATTGCAGCACTGCGCTCCGCTGCCCAGGCCAATGGTTTGGATTACTGCCAAATCATGACTGACCGACCTCTGGATGCTGCCCTCCGCGAATATTTAACGCTTCGTAAGGGGAGAAACTAAATGGGCTTCCTTTCCCCATGGTTCCTACTCGGCTTGTTAGGTGTTGGCCTCCCTATTTGGCTTCACCTTCTGAAGCAGCATAAAACAATTCCGTTGCCATTTAGTTCCTTGATGTTTTTTGAAAAGCGAACCCAAAGTTCCGTCAAACACAAGCGGCTGAAACACCTGCTGCTTCTTGCCTTACGCTTGGCTTTGTTGATTCTACTCGCGCTGTTGTTCGCTGGCCCTTACATCATGCAGAAACCTTCTACCACCAACAACGGAAAGCGTAACGTGGTCATTGCGGTGGATCATTCGTTCAGCATGCGTCAAGGAGGCCAACTGGACAAAGCTAAAAAGGACGCTGCTAGCCTTGCCTCTGGCTTGGGTGCAGATGCTCGTGCGGAGGTGTTGGCCGTTGGCATGCACTCACGCGCCATGTCTCAAATGGTTAGCGACCCTGGTCAAATCCGCGCTGCGATCGATGCCATTGCTGCATCGGACGAACGTAGCGATTATTCCGAACTTGGCCGAGCTGTCCGTGCAATTTCAGAAGCTGAGAGAGTGCCCGTTGAAGTGCATTTCTTCACCGACGCGCAGCAGACTTCCATGCCCGCCAATTTCAGCGATTTAGCTATGCCTGCCGATGCCCGGCTCACTGTGCATCGCACTCGCGATGCAGCCAAACCGAATTGGACCGTGGAAACCGTAGCTGCTCCAGGTAGAATTTTCGACACCAAGAAAGTTCGGGTCCAAGCCACCATCGCAGGCTTCAGCACTCCCGCAGTTAAGAAGCAGTTGAAGTTCATTGTGAACGGAAAAACGCTGGATTCCAAAACCGTGGATCTTTCAGCCAATGGCCGCGCTTCTGTTGAGTTTGTCTCCTTCGATGGAAACTACGGATTCAACAAATGCGAGATTCGCATTGAACCCGCCGACGATTTCACTTCCGACGACGTTTTCCGTTTCGCGGTGGAACGCGCCGATCCTCGTCGAGTGCTGTTTATCCATTCTGAGCTTGATACCCGCTCCGCACTATATTACCGCTCGGCCCTCGAAGCAGCAGGCAGCGGAAATTTCGTAATGGACGTCGTCAGTACTGGCCAAGCTTCCAACTTGTCTCTGGAAAAATTCGCATTTGTAGTCCTCTCCGATTCGGGTCCTTTGGCACAAAGCTTTGAAGAATCACTCCGCCGGTACGTGACCAGTGGCGGCGCAGTATTCATGACTTTGGGTCGAGCCTCCGTTGCTTCATCCAAAATTCCCCTAACCGGCGATCCGCTCGAAGGCACCCGTACCGCGCAACGATCAGGCGACCGCTTCTTCACCATCACCTGGACCGATTCCACGAATCCAGTAATTGCAAAATCCGCAGGGCTCGATCGCGTGAAGTTTTTTCAGCTGGTAAATGTTAAAGGCGAAGGGTGGCGGCATATGGCCCGTGCCTCAGACGGCGGCTTGATCCTTGCCGAAAAGCAAATGGGGGAAGGACGCGTGATGGTGCTGGCTTCGGCTTTGGACAATATAGCAAATGATTTGCCACTCCATCCTACCTTTCTTCCATTGGTAGAACAATCAGCCAGACTGTTAGCCCGCGAGACGGAATCGGCCACAAGCCTACCTGTTGGAGCACCGCTTGAATTACGCACTGCACGGGAACGGCCTACCAGCGTGGAAGTATTAGATCCTGATGGCAAGCGCGTTTTGAGTTTAGAGGAATCCGTGAAGGCCCTTACGGTAAACCTGGATCGGGAAGGATTTTACGAAATCCGCCGCGCACAGGGCAGGCAATCCATGGTGGCAGTGAACGCTCCCAGAGTGGAATCCAACTTGGCTCTAGTACCTCAAGAGACCCTTGCGTTGTGGGAGAATAAAGGCCAAACGGGGACAGTGGCCGCCGGTCAAGCAACTACTCCGGATTTTGAAAAACCGCAGCCCGTAAGTTATTGGCGTCCCATTTTGGTGTTGTTGCTATTAGCGGTTTTGGCCGAGAGTTTTATAGCAGGGCGGCACCTGGAACGCGGTGAAGCCGGTGATGACGACGTTGAGAAATTTCAGGAGGCAGCATGAATCCTCGAGACTCTTTAGCCGCGTATTTGAACGCAATGGAAAGCCGGTTTCGTTGGGGAGCAACCGCGCGTGGGCTCGCCATTGCCGCGCTGGCGGCGTTGACCGCAACGGTTTCCCTTGTGGTGTTGTTGAACTCAGTCGAGTTCGCCGCAGCCTTTGTCACAGCTGCTAGGGTCGTGCTGTTTCTCTCTGTCGCAGTGGCCCTATGCTTTGGTCTTGCAGCTCCGTTGATGGCACTCAATCGTCGCAGAGCCGCTCATCGAGTGGAGGCTAAGTTTCCTGAATTTGGCGAACGTCTTGTGACCTTTGCTGAAAAAGAAAACCAGGCTGAGCCCGATCCATTTCTTCCACTACTCGCAGCCGACGCGCTGAAAGTCACCGAGCGAGTTGAGTCTTCTCAAATTTTTCCAACCTCGTTGATTGCCGGATTCGCTTCTGCCGCCTTGGCTCTGACTGGCACTCTGGCTTGGCTCATCTTTGCTGGCCCCGGATATATGGGTTACGGCGCAAATCTTCTTTGGGCTGGTCCACCGCGCATGGATGCCCCCGGAATGGGCCTCACCAAAGGGATTAAGATCACCCCTGGCAACCGTAAAGTTCGCCGCAAGACTGATCAATTGGTATCTGCGGAGCTGGTTGGTTTTCATGCCCCTCTCGTGAAGATGTACGCCCGTTATCACAGTGGCAGTAAATGGGAACAAGCGCCAATGTTGCCCCAAGGGCAAAGTAACGGCTACGAATTTCTGTTCTCAGGATTGCCCGAAAGCGTGGATTACTATGTGGAAGCCGCTGGTGCGAAATCGGAAACGTTCACCCTAACTGCAGTTGATTTGCCCGGCGTGAAGAAAATGCGCGTCACGTTCCAATATCCAAGCTGGTTGGGACTCAAGCCGGTCACCGAGGAGCCAGCAGGAGACCTGCGCGCCGTAGAAGGTACAGAAGCTATTTTGTCGGTTGAGACGGATAAGCCCCTAACCACTGGCGTCGTTGTTATGGACGACGGCAAGAAAATCGAGCTGAAGGTTAAGGAAGGCAATTGGCTGGAAGCAAGAGTGTCGATTCAAAAGGACGGGCTCTACTACATTGCCGCGATGGACGAAGGTCAAGCAGTCCGGTTGACGGACGATTACTTCATTGAGGCCCGCAAGGATGCCGAACCCACCCTGCGCGTTCGCAAGCCCGGCCGCGATCTGAAAGTAAGCCCCATTGAGGAAGTTAACTTTGAGATCGAAGCTACGGATGATTACGGCTTGCAGGAAATGTCACTGCACTATTCAGTGAATGGAGCCGAAGAAAAGATTGTCTCTCTCGGCAAGGGTGGCAAGGAAATTCATGGAAAGACATTACTTGCACTGGAAGAGTTCAAGCTCGTCCCTGGCGATGTGGTTAGTTTCTACGCCACAGCCAAAGATGCCAAGCATGTTGCGCAAACGGACATGTATTTCCTTGAAGCACAGCCCTACGAAAAGGAATATTCGCAATCCCAGCAGGGTGGCGGCGGTGGAGGTGGCGGCGAAGAAGGTGGTGACAATAAAGTCTCTGAGCGCCAGAAGGAGATCATCTCCGCAACTTGGAATCAAATCCGCAACCGTTTCGCAACGCCTGCCCAACAAAAAGAGAATGCTAAGTTCTTGAGTGAGCAAGAGGCCAAATTAAGCGAACAGGCGAAAAGTCTTGCCAAGAGAATGCGCAGCCGCGAGTTGACCGGAGGCAATCAGGAATTCGAGCAGTTCGCCAAGAACATGGATGAAGCTGTCAAGGCCATGGGGAGCGCCGTCGAAAAACTGAAAGAAACCAAACTCCAGCCGTCGCTTGCCGATCAACAAAAAGCGCTGCAACACCTGATGCGCGCCGAAGCTATTTTCAAGCAGATCCAAGTCGCTTTTGGAAGCAAGGGTGGCGGTGGAGGCGGTGGGGGTGGAGCAGGCCGCGAATTGGAGAGCCTTTTCGATTTAGAACTGGACACGGAGAAGAATCAATTTGAATCCGGCCAGCAAGCAACGGCGGAACAGAAAGCCAAGGAAGTGGATGAAGCCCTTGAAAAGTTGAAACAACTGGCGCGTAAGCAGGAAGAATTGGCGGATGCCCGTCAAAAGCAGCCGCAGTCGTTTGAACAGCGCTGGCAACAGGATATGTTGCGTCGGCAGGCTGAAGAATTGAAGAAGCAAATGGAGCAGTTGTCCAGAGGCCAACAATCGCAGCAACAAGGTGCACAACAATCGCAATCGAGTTCGTCCAGCGGACAGCAAGGTCAACAGCAGGGGCAACCTGGACAGCAAGGACAATCCGGACAGCAAGGCCAGCAGGGTCAGTCCGGACAATCCGGCTCTCAATCGCAGCAGCAACAGCAGGCTGGCAATCGAAATCAACAGCAGCAACAACAGCAGCGGCCATCTCCTCAACGGGAGAGGTTGCGTGACATGGCTGGGGCTAATGAAGTGGATCCGCGATTGAAGCAAGCCTTGGAGCGTTTAGACGCTGCTACCAAAGATATGCAACGGGCAGGCGATTCCAAGCAGGGCGGGGAAACTGCCCAATCTGCGGCGGATTCCCGGCGCGCAGCGGAACGGCTGAACGAAGCGAAGAATTTGTTAGGTGGGATGCGGGGCCAACAAACCGCTGATAAAATCCGCGATGTTGCTCAGCGGGCTGGCCAGTTAGCCGATCAACAGCGCGACTTCACGGAACGCTTGAAACGTGCGTTCCCAAATCCGCCAAGCGGATCACCGCAACCCAGCGGAAACCCTGCGCAGAATAACGCTCTTGGCCAAGAAAAAGATCAGATCCAGGAGAAGATGGCCAACCTGGAACGCAACATGCAAGATGCATTACGCGAATCGAATAATGGCAAAGGAGAAGCTGCAAGCAAATTGCGGGATGGCCTGAACTTCATGCACCAGGAACTGGGCCAAAAGTTGAGTGGCCGATATTTGCGTGAAGGTTACGGGCAATACGTTCGTCCGCAGGAAGAAAGGTTGTCCGCAAATCTAGACAAATTAAAAGAGATGATGCAGCAGGCCGAGAAAGCTGCTGCTGGTCAAGGTCGCGGAGCGTCTTCAGAAAAGGAAAAAGGCTTAGCTGGCGTGGAGAAGCTGCGCGAGCAAATGGAACGCATGGCGCAGAACGGCAGAGGACAACAGCCCGGTCAAGGACAGCAAGGACAGGGCCAACAGCCTGGGCAAGGTCAGGGTCAAGGGCAACAAGGCCAAGGCCAGCAGGCCGGGAATCAGCCAGGTCAAGGACAGCAAGGTCAGGGACAAGGTCAAGGTCAGGGTCAAGGACAAGGTCAAGCACAGGGTCAAGCACAGGGTCAGGGTCAAGCACAGGGTCAGGGACAAGGTCAGGGTCAGGGACAAGGTCAGGGACAAGGCCAAGGTCAAGGCCAAGGTCAAGGCCAGCTGATTCCTAATCCAGCTATCATCCATTCGCACTTATCGAACCAGTCAGGAATCCAACACAGTCGGTTTGACTTGAACTCGATACCCACTCATAACAATAACAATAATGGTAGCCCGGATCTGTCTCGTCGCTCCAGCATAAGTAGCAACACTTCGCTCAAGGACACAAATGAGAAACATGGAATCGCCTACAATCATACTGGAGTCCCCAACTACAGTATAGTCCCAACGTTCAATGGTATGCCTATCCCTGGCTTGCCTTCTACGTTTCCAAAGCGCAAGAAGTTCAACAGCAGTAGCAGTGACGGGGAAAGCAAAGAGTCTAGTCGCAATACGAGTGTGAATTCTACTACCCTCGATATGAACACTAAACTTGGTCATGCTCATGCGCTGAACATGAGTAACATCTTCACCGTGGACAATCACAGTCATCATAACATCCACCAAAGAGAGACGGGACTAGAGGGACTGAGCTCGTGAGTATACATGCACTAGACACACACATACACACGCATGCATACACCACCTCTGTATTCCATCCCATCCCATTCCATTGTATCGTATTCAAATTCATTGA
>JAYUSZ010000240.1:0-27190 GCA_043755435.1 Bryobacterales bacterium
CGCCGTTCGGCAATATCCAGTTCGCTCATCACCTTAATACGGCTGATGATGGTGGCGTGCCAATCCTTCGCAATGGGTGGCATGGCGTAGTGCAGCACGCCGTCAATCCGGTACTTGATGGCCACTTCCTGATCGCGCGTTTCAATGTGAATATCACTGGCGCGGCGTTCCAGGGCGTTGAACAAGGTGGTATCGACTAACTTGATAACCGGGGCAATGTCGTCCCCATTGGCCGAGACCCGTTCAATAGAAAGTGTTTCGTCGGGGTTGTCTTCTTCCCCGACAACGTCCAGAGCAAACCCTTCAGTTACTTCTTCAAGCACCCGGTTCGATTGCTCCGTCTTTTTCAGCAGGTCGGAAATTTGGGAAAGCGTCGCCACCTTAATGCGTACGCGGCGGCGTAGCAGCATTGTTAGCTCATCAATCAAATTCAAGTTGCGCGGATCGGCTACTGCAACTTCCAACACTCCATCCACTTCGCCCACTGGAACAAAGTTATAGCGGAACATCATGTCCACCGGAACTAAGCGCAGCAGATCATGATCCAGCTTGCCCTCTTTCAAGTCGATGAACTCGGAATGATAACGGCGCGCAAGGTGCTGCGCTTCAGCCGTTTCCGATAATGGGTCAACTAATCGAATGCGGTCAGTAGCCATTGTTAACCCCCCATATGATCGGCCAGCGAGAAGATCGGCAAATACAGCGCGACCAGCACGAAGGCCACAAAAATGCCCATGAATATCATGATTGCGGGCTCAATCAGCGACAGCACAGCTTGCATACGCACCTGTACGTCGTCTTCGTAAAATTCGGCAACGCTCCCTAACATCGCCGGTAGCGCACCAGTGGATTCGCCCACCTCAATCATGTCCACCGAAAGCTCCGGAAAAATGCCTGTTTCCTTTACCGAGCTATATAAAGTCTGGCCTTCCCTCACTGACTTCCGCACTTTCTCCAACGACTTGCGGATCAGCGAAGCACCCACCGATTCCCCCGCCGTTTCCAAAGCCTGCACCAGCGGAATGCCGCCAATCAGCAATGTGGAAAGCACCCGGGCAAACTGCGCCACTTGGTATTTGATCCAGATTTCTCCAAAAATTGGCGTGTTCAACTTGATGCGATCCAGCACCGGTTGCGCCGCTTCTGTTTTGGACCAGAAGAAGAAGCTGACGCCCCCAATAATCAATGTCGCAAAGCCAAACAGAACATAATCCTTGGCCGTGGTTCCCACTGCGATCAGCACTTGAGTGATAGCTGGAAGCTGCGCATTCATGCTGTTGTAGAGTTCGGCGAAGTTGGGCACCACGTAAGTGATCAGGAAGATGATCAGGAAAATCACCAGCACAATCAGCAAGCAAGGATAGATCAGCGAAACCAGAATTTTCTTCTTCACCGCCAGGGTCAACTTCTGATAAGTAATGTACCGGTCCAGCACTTCAACCAAGGCGCCACTTTTCTCACCAGCCATGATGGAGGTGACGTAGATCACCGGGAAAACTCCAGGCCGGGCAAAAGCATCGGACAGCAGTGCGCCGTTCTTCACCTCGTCGCGCACTGTCTTCACATAAGGGCTCAGCCTTTCGTCGGTCAGCCGCTCAGAAAGCAGATCCAAGGCCTTCAAAATCGGCAAACCCGCGCGGATCAAAGTGACAAACTGCTGATTGAAGATCAGGAATTTTTCCAGGTTGATCTTCTTCTTTTTGTTCGACGACCCAATATTGATAGAGGTAATCGCCTGAGCGCGGCTCTTGGGCTTGATCGAATAGATCAAAAAGCCCTTTTCGCTGTACTTATCGCGCAGGTCATTTTCCGAAGCAGCTTCGGCCACCTGTTGGTGGATCTTGCCTCGGGCGTCGGCATATTTGAGGATAAATTCGGCCATTTAGCGGCTGACCTCCACCAGTTGAGCGCCTGGAGGCAGTTTCATTTCATATACATCGGCAGTTTGGGCCTTGTTGCGTAGTTCGTTCTTGAACCGGAAATCCATCACCGAAGCATCCTGGCCAGTCACCGTCAATTTACGGATGGCGAACTGGTCATCCACAACGAAAATCACCTCGCGGTAAGGCGATTTGTCCAGATTCTTGGGCTGCGCTTTCACGTTCAAGCCCTCAGGGGTCTTCGAGTATTCAAATTTATCGAAATCGCGGCTAAAGTCCAACTTGCCAAGAAGAAACGCCAGTGGAAGCCGCAAATCATCGGCGTCCTTCAGTTTAGTTTTTTCCACTTGAGCGGTGGACGGCGAATAAAAGTAGAAGAATTTGGAGTCGCTAAGGAAAAATTTGCCCTCAGGCTTGGCATAATTCCAGCGCATCCGGCCCGGCTTGCGCAGGTAGAGATGGCCGGTTTCGGTACGCTTGGGCTGTAGGCCAATGCCGCCACGATAGGTTTGCTCGAAATCTAACTCTAACGTAGCAATGGAGTTATAGCGTTTTTCAATGCCAGAAAGGGTAGGCCGCAGCTCTTCGGAGAGGACAGGAAGGAGCAGACAAATCGAGGTTATAAAGCAGCGCCACACAACAAGTTAGACGCGGAATAAGGCGAATTCGTTGAAGGGTTGATTGAGTCAGGATTCAGGGATAGATTTTATTTCCCCGCGAACATGCTGCCGTAAATATCCTTCAATGCCACAGTGCAACCGATGCTCCGCAATTCGACAACAGCCTCAATTCCCTTGTGGTCTGTCAGCAGCCAATTTCCAGCCGGCTGCCGTGTATATTGCTCTATCAAAACTTCGTCGCTATGCACCAGCAGGTAGTCATTAAAAGAAGGAATTTCCCGATAGATTGCAAATTTCTTTCCATGGTCATAGTCAGCCGTTGGCAGCGACAATACCTCAACGATGATATTCGGATTCCTAGGACGCGCTCCATCGTGTTCTCAAACTGCTTGTAGGCATCTTGGGCCTTCTGTCATCTTAGCGTGTGCTCGTAGCATAAAATTTCAAGCCGCCCTCAAGCGCTTGAAGGATTCATCTATTAAATCCACAGTAGGCTGCACTCCTGAGTTTATCTCGATGATAAGATCAGAGCACTTTGACAATAAGCTCAACGCTGGAGAGCTCCATGCCTGCGCATCAGCTTGTACAATTACCTTCCGCCATTGCTCAAAATCTGTCCCCACTAAATCTTTAGCCCTAAACGCAGCGCGATCAGCCGAAGCAATCGCATTCCCACCAGGAGATACCACGCTTATGGCGATTGGCTGTCCCGCCTTTGGATAATACACAAAATCAAAACTGTGCTGTTTCCAAGCACCCTTGACTGGGACTGATTCTTTTACCGCCTTCTTGCTCTTGCTCCACGAGCGGAGAGCAACACCGAACTGGTTACGCGGTGTGTCCTCTTCTGGTTGAGCTACAAACCCCAGTAGATCAAGCGTTGCCATCGAAGAGCACATCGCTACCGCGAAAGCTGAAACAGATATGTGGTTCATTTTGCACCCGGTTTGAAACATCTCATCTGACCATTTAACACCGAAGCGATCTGCAAGGAGGGAGTAGTTTCGGTTCATTGCATTCGTTATATTAATTCCACGCAATATCAACTCGTTAGCCGCTTTCCCAGCATCGTGGACGAGATAAAAATCTGCTTGCCTGGATTCTACAAAAACATCAACCAAGCGGTTGTCCACGGTTCTAATTGGCAAGGTAACGATACAAAGTTCTCCGGATCGTTCTACGGAGGTGGCTTCTCCTAAATGCTGAAGTATAGATTCTCTAATCGATTGGCAGTCTACTATCTGCATCTTCGCCTCCTGGTTTCAAGGTTACCTTAAATATCTTCAGCACCTGAAGAATAAAATCATCTAGCTGCTGCGGGTCGAAATGTTTCAATGTTTTTCTACCAACATTTTTACCACCTTCCATCAAATCTCGATGCCATCCGGCAAGTTTTATCCCTTCGGTATTTGTATAGTCGGTGCGGTGAAAGTGAACACAATCGATCATGGAGTTGTCCAATATCAGGGACATGCCCCAAGACTGCGGGATGTTATTTTTGCACCGGATCATAAGACGAAGGTTCCCCCTGTGGGAGCCCTTCATTTTTATCGGAATCCTTAGATCGCCGCCAGCAGCGTCAATCTCCGCCTTAAGCTGGGCAAAGGTAATACCCAAAGGCTTTTTTGTCCCAAGCAATTTTTGCTCGCGCGATAACGGAGGTAGCGGCATCGTTCGGAATAGTCAAGTATTTCACATTTTTGATTATCCGGGTGGTGTCGTTATTATCCGGGTCGCGACACAACTTCAATCATTCTGTCAGTCAACTGTAGTTGTTACCTAATTATGACTCAAGCAACTCCTCCCACTTCAAACGCCCCTTCGTAAATGTCCTTCAAACTAAGCGTGCAGCCGATGCTTCCTAAGTGCAGCATTGAGTCCATCCCTGCGTGGTCCGACAGCAGCCATTTGCCATCACTCCGGCGCGCGTATTGCTCAATCAGAATCTCGTCGGTATGCACCAGTAGATAGTCGTTCAAGGAAGGAATTTCCCGATAGATGGCAAACTTCTTCCCATGGTCATAATCAGCAGTCGAGGGAGAAAGAACTTCAACAATGACACAGGGATTCACGAGAATATCATCAGTCCCCTGATAGGTCTCAACAGTGCCACATATCACCGATACATCTGGATAAAGATAACTTCCAGTCTTGGCCGCCCTAACCCGAGCATCGCCGTTAAACACTTCACAATTGCGCCCACGCAATTTCCCAACAAGTTCAGAAATCATGCGGACGCCAAGGCTCGAGTGACGCAGACCTACGCCAGCCATGGCGTACATTTTCCCATCCACAAACTCGCTTTTGTAGTCCGCAGCACGGTCAAGCGCCAGGTATTCGTCTTCGGTCAACCTCACCCCATTGCCCGCTTAAACCGCGCCGCGATCTCCTCAGCCGGTACCCGATTCCAAGTCTCATTCACCTGCAGCACCAATCTATCCCCCACCGGAACATTCGCCACAATCCCCGACTGTTCCAACCTTCCCTGATACACCGGAGCATTCACATTCCCCACCTTCACCCGGAAAATGTTCGTCCCATTCTCCACTCGCTCAATGTCGAAATTGGAATCCTTCGCCAGGATCGCAATCGCCCGTTCCGCATTTTCAACCGCCGCGCGCATGCGCTTGTCAAATCCATCGGCGAAGTTCATCGACACCGCTGCAAACGGCCAGGCATGCGGCAAGCCCCCGCCAAACATCCGCCGTGTATGATACATGCCATCCAGCAACGCCTTCGGCCCCGCAAGAATAGCCCCACTGGCCGCATTGAAATACTTGTACATCGAAACATAAACCGTATCGAACAACGCCGTGTACTCTTTCACCGCGCGACCCGTGTAGGCGCATTCAATCAATAGTCTGGCACCATCCAAATGAAGTCCAACTCGCCGCTCCCGCGCCCACGCTGCAATCTTCTTCATCTCGTCAAAATCGAAACGCTGCCCTTGCTTGCGGCGTACTGGCGTCTCAATCTGGATCGCGCCCACAGGCGAAGCAACCCGCCCCATCATGGCATCGCTCGATGCACGCTCCACATCGGCCAGCGTGAATGTGGCTTTCCCGGTTGCCAGTGGAATCAGAGTCAATCCGCTCAGCGTTTGCGAACAATCCCCGCAATCGTTATAGAGGTGACTATCTCCCTGCACCAACACCCTGCGTTTATTCCCCGCAAGAACTCGCACCGCCAACTGATTTGCAAGCGTACCGGTAGGCAGCCAGATCGACGCTTCCTTGCCCAGCATCTGCGCCATTTTCGCTTCCAGCTTTTCCACAACGCCGCCCAGCGAATACTCGTCCGGAGCCACTCCGTTCGATGCTGTCAATCGCGTCAGAAGTTGCGCGTACTCGGCAGGAGTATGCGGAATCCCATCACCGTAAGCGAACACCAGCCGATCTGGCATCGTTGTTGGCAATTGCGCTGCAGCCAGAGGTACAGCAAGAAAACTCCGTCGATGCATGGTTCAATAGGCCCCAGCTTTCACAAAGTCCCCAGCTTTCACAATCGTCAATGCTGCCGGATCCAAATAGCGCCGCATCGCAGCATTCACCTGCTCTAATGTCAGCGCCTGAACCTTGGCATCCATCTGGTCATCCCAAGCCATGGTCCTCCCCAGCGCTTCATGATTTGCCAGTGTCCGCAGCAGACCCTGCTCCTGCGAACGGGCCACCGCACGCTGGTCTTTGTACTTCTTCTTTGCCCCAGTCAATTCGTCTTCGGTAAACCCGCCCTTCAGTGTTTTCTGCAATTCATCTTTGAAACTCGCTTCCACCTTCGGCGTATTCTGCGGAGCTGAAATGGCCGATGCCGTCCACGCTGCACCGTCTCCTTTTGATGGAACCGAAAGCCGCGAACTAACTCCATAGCTGAGTCCTTCCAAATTCCGAATGCGATTCGGCATGCGCGAACCAAGGTCACTTCCAAATATTTGATTGGCGATCATCAGGGCAGGGTAGTCGGCATCTTCATCGGATAGCTTCAACCGCAGACCTGCCTCAAAAGTAGCATTCTGCTTATCCGGGGTTTCAATTTTCACGTTCGCCGGTTCCGTCTTCTTATAGACAGAAGTCAGGCGCTGATATGGCTTGCCGTTCCAACCTTTCAGCAATCCAGTAATCGTCTTCTGCACTTCCGCCGCGTCGAATTGCCCAGCCACAACGAGCTCCCCATTCGCTGCTCCATAAAACTCGGAATGGAATTTGCGGACGTCTTCAACCGTCACCTTGCGTAACGCTGCAATGGATTCATCAATCGTTTCCACATAGCGGACGTCACCCTTCGCGTAAGCATTCAAGCGGCGCGAAAATTCCAGTGCCGCCAGCGAAGCCGGCTCACTGCGCCCTGCCTCTATAGCTGCAATGCGCTGTGTGCGCACCTGTTCAAATTCCGATTCCGCAAACGCCGGTTCCCGCAGCAACTCCACCGCCAACTTCAATGCCCCTGTCAGGTTTTCCTGAGTCGTCTCAATCGATGCAGCCGCACCCGTTGCGTCACTCGATACCTGCGGTCCACCGCCACCACGACGACCTCCGCCAAACCCACCACCGCCTCCGCCCGATGCCATAACGCGCGCCTTCAACCGGTCCATCTCATCCGCTATCTGTTGCCTTGATTTCGTCTTTGTCCCGCGCATCAGCAAGCTGCCCGCAAGTTGAGCCACCGCCGCTTTTCCCATCAAAGATTGCTGGCTTCCGAAGTGCAAATCAAGCGTGGCGGAAACGGTCCCACCGCGAGTTTGCCGTGGCAACAAAACCACTTTCAATCCGCCCGGCAGCTTCGTCCGCACCACTCGTGCTTCAACCGCCGTTGGTGTTGGGTCAAACGATTCGCCTTGCGACATCGCCTGCCCACCCTTATAGTCCTTGAACAACTTTTCCAAATCGGGTGCCGCTGCAATCTCCGCACGCTCCGGCTTTGCCGTTGGAATAAACTCCCCAACCGTCCGGTTCGATTCCACAAAATAAGTCTTCGCCACCCTCACAACATCTTCCGGAGTAACCTGCTTCACACGATCGCGATTCAAAAACATCAACCGCCAATCGCCCATAGAAGCCCATTCACTCAGTTGCAGCGCCACTCCCTGGGAATTGGCCATCTGCATTTCCATACCCCGCAGCATGCGCGTTTTCACACGATCCACTTCTTCCTTCGTAGGCGGCTCCTTCACAATGCCATCCAGCGTTTGAATCATCACCTCACGCACTTCCTTCAAGGATTGTTCTTTGGTGAGTTGCGCCGAAAGCGCCGCCAAGCTGGGATCGTGCAATTGCTGAGAAGACATGCGCGCAGACACGGCCTTTTTGTTGTCCACCAAAGCCTTGGTTAATCTACCCAGACCACCACCAGCACCGCCGCCCCCACGGCCACCGCCGCCACTCATTACGCCAGCCAAAATTTCCAACGCCGCCGAATCAGGATGCGCCGCTGCTGGCGTGTGGTACGCCATGATCACTTCCTGGGTATCGCCAACGCGCCGCAACGCCACGTACCGTTCACCGTCCTGTGCCGGCTCGGTCGTGTAGGTTTGGTCAAGCTTGCGCGTAGGCTTCGGAAGCGCACCTAATGTTTCGGCAATTTGAGCCACTGCAACCGCCTCAGTAACCTGCCCGGCAACCACCACAACGGCATTGTCTGGCTGGTAGTATTTGCGGTAGAAGGCCGCCAGCTTGTCGATGGGCACATTTTCCAAATCTGCCTTGGAGCCAATGGTAGACTTGCCATAGTTATGCCACAGGAAAGCAGTTGCTTCAACCCGTTCCTGCAAAACACGCCCCGGACTATTTTCACCGCGCTCAAATTCGTTCCGCACCACCGTCATTTCTGTGTCCAGAATTGCCTTCTCCATTTTGGAATTCACCATCCGGTCCGCTTCCAGCGAAAGCGCCCAACGGAGGTTTTCCGTAGATGCTGTGAAAGTCTCAAAGTAGTTGGTCCGATCCGAAGACGTGCTGCCATTCCAACTGGCCCCATGCCCCGTGATTTCCTTCTTAATGTCACGGCCATTGGTGGTTTGCATAAACAGCAAATGCTCCAAAAGATGCGCCATTCCTGTTTCCCCATACCCTTCATGGCGCGAACCCACAAGGTAGGTTACGTTTACAGTAATCTTTGGGTTCGATGGATCAGGGAACACCAATGCCTTAAGGCCGTTGGGGAAACTGTATTCAGTAATCCCTTCCACTGAGGCTGATTTCTTTACGCCCGCGGGAAGCGTTTGGGAGTAGGCGGTGCCAGCAAAAATCGACAAGGCAAAAGCGGCGGCGGACAGTCTGGAGAATTGCATAGACTCCGATTCCTTTGTGACAGAATTCGCTGAAGCAGCGGATTTTGTGAGTATAGCAAGGACCGCCGCTCCATCTTTTTGCATCGCTGAGCCCCGCAAGCAACCGGTCCCAGCTATTCCAAAAGACGACGCTTCCCCTTGCCCAACCAAGACCAAGAAGTCCCGTAGCGATTCTGCCTTGGTCAACAACGCATCCACTAGATTCGGGGGAAGTCTGTGGATAACTTCTCGGTTAGCAGTCTTCGAGAGCCGTACAACTCGTTAGACCTCCCGCATCATCAGACGCAAGGTCTAATCTCGGCATGCGGCGGAGGCGGTTTTCAGCAAGTCCAGATCGGCGCAGAACGAAGGAGCGCCAGCGCCGCAGCAAGCGGCAACCGAACCAGAAGCGGATTGAAACAGTGACCTGATTTCATAAACTACCCTTACTAATTCGCGTTCGCGTTCGACCACGCCAACCAGATGGCCTTGGCTGCATTGACGCTCGCTGCCGACGCGCCATATCCGGTATCGAAGGTCTGGCCGCTCGCGGCGCTCAGATATTTTCCGACCGCACCGCGGTAGCGTTTGTCTGTCGAATCGAGCCGTCCGACCAAGGGCGCTGATGCCTTCCGATCACGACACCCGACCCGAATAAGGCCGTCTGCAATGGTATCGGCAGTCTCTCCATTGTTCTCGCGCACTAAAGCATCAACCAAGACTGGGCACGATGCGGGGCCACCGAGATCTGCGAGTCCCCTGGCCGCATACAGCCGAACAAGCATCTCCGAATCCGATAGCGCTTTCGTTAATCCCGGAAGCTGATCCTTTCCAGGAATCGTCCCGAGCGTTTGTGCCGCTTCTACACGTACATCTTTTTCTGAATCGGTCAACGCGCCGATGAGTGCCTTAACGGAATCCGCGTCGGGGTAAGAACCGAGGGCCTTTGCAGCCTTCCGTCTGACGTTTGCTTTGAGACTGCTGTCGTTCAGCATTGCTAAGAAACGAGGCTTTGCCTCTGCGGCCCGCGCCTTTGCGAGTGCGCCGATGGCCGACGTCACAGTTTCTGAATCGCCGCTAGAGAGAAAACCCATAAGAATCTGGGTGCGCTGTGGAGATCGCACCGAACCTAGCGAGTTCATAGCCCAAGAACGAATTGATTGATCTTTGTCCTGAATGGCTTCCTGAAGAATTGTCACCGCCTCAGGCTTGTCTACCCCGTCTAATGCGGCGAGCACTGTCATACGTCCCGTTTTGTCGAACTTTTGATAGAGCTCGGAAAGCGTACTCATCGAGCGCGGAGTGCCCAGTTTTGCAATCGCTCCCAGAGCGGCCCGACGGTTCGCCTTCGGGTTATTCGCCGCAGAGCGAAGCCGGTCCAAAACCGATTCATCGACGAAGGGAAGGACCACATCTTCTGACGGCACGGCACCCGATTCAAGCAGCTTTAGTACAGGCTCACGAGCCGCCGGGTCTGCGAGTGCGGCAAGTGCTTCGAGCGCAGCGTTTTGCAGGGCCGTGTCGCGAGCCGTGGCGGTCGAAATCAAGAACTCTGTTGCGCGCCGGTCCCCAAGCTGGCCAAGAGCGACGATAGAGGAACGTCGAAGCGCCGGATGGCCTTTTGCATCCTGGGCGATCTTCAAGACGGCTTCGAACGCTTGTGTGTACTTCGAAGATCCAAGGCCATCGAGCGCAGCCACACGCAAGCCGGGAGACGGATCTTGTAGCGCAGCCACCAGAATCGATCCAGCGTTGGTGCCTGCGTGGAGTCCCGCCCATCGAGCCGCAAAGGCCCGCTTCCAGAGAGTTGCCGTACCGTCGGAAACGATGCGGGTCAGAGACTCAAGTGTCATTGGCACAAGAACGGCTTCCGCAAACTGAGTGTCGGCCTGAAATCGAAGGAGGTAACGGAACTGTGCTTCGGAACCTGCGCCGAACTGCAGGAGCGGAGAAACGACATAAACCTCGGCGAGCTTCTCCGGCTTGACAGCGACAGACAGTTGCAGTTCTTCGGTGTCAATCACCAGGCTTTCGCCCGGCCCGCTTTGACCAAAATTCTCAGCAACCGGATACTTGGATCTGAAAGAGCCGATATGCAGGATCGCCGACAAAGCGGAATAGAACCCACCGCGATTCTCCGTTGTCACAAAGTCGATCAGCCCCATCCGTGCGCCGTCCGTCAACCGGCCACCACGAATCTCGACCACGCCGGCAAAGTCCTCTAGAGGCGGCACCTTGAACGAGCCATCAATGACGCGCAACAATTCAGTCGTCGGCTCGTCTGCCCGAGATCGCTTGGCCGTCTGAATGATGTACAGATTCTTCCCTGTCCTCAACGGATGGCCCGTCTTGTTCTCGATGGACAGCCTGCCCGAGTAAAACGGGTATCGATTCGGGTAGATAGAATTCTCGCCCGCCTTCAAACTTGCATTGATCACGATCTTGCTTGCCCAATCCTTGAGCCAAACTTCATCGGGAACCGAGGCTGGTTTGGTCAAGGGAGGCCCAGGCTGAGACCGAACTGATTGGGCCGAGCAACCGGCCAGGGTTAATGCTAGGACAAGAGCAGCAATCATCATTCTGTTAATTCCTTTGCCGTAGTTTGTGCTTTGAAGAGGTTCACCCATGGATCGGGGATCTAGTGACGACATGCAAACAAAGAGTGCTGGCTTCTTCAACATCATCGGGAAATCTCTTCTTTCGGTTCAATAGTATCAGACTTTCATCATCGAAAAGCAGAGTCTTTCCTGCGAAACCAAAGCCAATTTGTCAATTTCGAGCAATCAAAAACAGACGGTCACTCCACTTCCTCCACTCAATCTGCCCACTTTTCATCGGCTTGCCAAAATACTACGGCTTCCAGCTTGCAACCCCATGAGAAACTTCTTACAGGAAGACAAATTGCTGGCCAGCAACTTCCCAATTATCAAGTCCGCGGATTGATTACATCCTCTGGCGTTCTGAATGGAATCTGAATCCCAAACACGACTGAGAAACGTGAATAGGAGCCGTAAAAAGCAGGCTGCTTGGGTAGCAGTCGAGAGGATAAAAGCAGGAACGCCAGTCGAACAAAATTGAGTTCATCCGTTCGCGAAGCCGTATTGTGTCTGCCCGGCGAGAATTCTAAGAAAGCCCTTTTAGCACCCCGGTGCTATCCCCAAAGGAATTTTCCTTCACACCCATACGATGCAGCATCGCCAAGTGCAAATTGCACAGCGGCGTTTTCACATCAGCACGCACTCGCCGTCCCGGACGCAATGTACCCTTGCCTCGTCCGGCCAAAAGAATCGGCAAATTTTCAGAGTTGTGGCTGTTCCCGTCCTTCAGTGATGCGCCAAACAGAATCATGGAATTGTCCAGCAGCGATGTGCCGCCTTCATCTAGTGTCTTCATCCGGTTCAGGAAATAAGCCAACTGCTCCGTGTGCCAGTTGATGATCTTTTCATATTGTTCGCGCTGGCTAACAATATTGCGATGGTGCGAAATGCCGTGGAAGTTGCCCTTCACTCCAGGCAAGAATCCATAGTCCTGTGAACTCTGCGCGTCACCAAACATGAACGTTGCAATGCGCGTATTATCCGTCCAGAAAGCCAGAATCAAAAGGTCAAGCATCAAGCGCACATGTTGCGCATGCGTATCAGGTACACCCGGCGCTGGCCGCTCCATTGGAAATTTCCCCTGATTGATCCAGCGCTTTTGCGGACGCATCGCAGCTTCCAATCGCCGCTCCACAGAACGGACCGATTCAAAGTATTCGTCCAACCGCGCCTGATCCCCAGCGCTCCCTTTCTTTCGCAATGACCGCGCCTGTTCCTGAACAATATCAAGGATGCTTGTATCATCGCGCTGCAGCGATTCCAGTAACGACCGGTTCTGCGGATCGCCGCCTGAAATCACTTTGGCTTTGTTATTGCGGAATAACCGATCAAACGCCAATTGCGGGATGATCTCTTTTGGCACCGGCGTATGCGGATCGGCCCATGAGAGGAACGAACCCAATGCGCGAGGAAATCCGCCGCCCGCTGTATCAATACCCGTTCGCGGCGTGTCGATCCCCAACTCAAATGTCGGCAATGGAGTGCTGATTTCCATGCGCTGTGCAGCGAATTGATCCACCGTAGTTCCGCCGGAGTCAAGATCACCCCCAACCGTGCGTTCCACGAATCCGCCCGATAACCAGGCAGGCACTTTGGGCCAATGTCCATTGCGGCCTAATGTGTTTTTGTGCCACAGATTTTCCAGCAACAGAAAGTCGTTCTTCAAGCCTTCCAGCGGCTTCAAATGAGGAGTGATTTCGTAATCCTCACCGTCGCCTGCTGGAGTCCAATAATCGGGTCGCACCCCATTTGGCATAAACATGCAAGCCATGCGAAGGGGTGGTTCACTCAGATTTTCCGCACCCAATGAAACGGATTCCAGCCACGGCAACGCCAGGGTTGCCCCTGCACCGCGCAAAAATGTTCTACGGGAAACTGATGCCATAACCGGAATTCTCCTGCCTCATCCTATCAAATCTATTTCTCGCCCAAAAGGCGCGTTCGCACCTTCTTACTAGGCCCTTCGCTGATGCTCGATACTTGTGCCGTACTGTCGTTATTGCGAAACGCCGGGCTTAAAACTATTTCACGAATCAACGTTCTTGCCCCATTCCCATCTTTTGCCAGCTTATCGGCGATCTGTTGGACGGTGCATTGATCGCCATCCTGAATCGCCCGGCCCAGTGCATATCCCATTGCCTTCGACGTCAGGTGCCGCAGAAATTCTTCTTTCTTTCCCAACAGCACTTGACGCAATTCCACCGGCCCATTGAAGCTTTCACCCGATGGCAGTTTTCCCGTCGCATCCACTGGACGCCCATTGGTTTCCTGATCGCGCCAGCGGCCCATCCAATCAAAATTCTCTAAACCAAAACCAATTGGATCCATCAGATTATGACAACTGGAACAAGCTTGATTATCACGATGCTTCATAAGAATCTGCCGTATTGCCAGACCCTTTTCTGACTTCGCCGCAGTTTCAAGCGATGGCACATCGGGCGGAGGTGGCGGCACTGGCGTACCCAATAAAGTATCCAGAACCCAAGCCCCTCGCAGCACTGGACTGCCTTGTTTATAGTGCGACGTCATCGCCAAAACTCCGGCCATTCCTAACACTCCGGCCCGGCGATTGTCCTTCCATTCCACTCGTTGGAAATTGTGAGTCAACTCTGGAAACTTGTCTTCCACTTCGTAGAACTTAGCCAATCGCGCCGTTAGAAATGTGTAATTGGAAGTCAGCAATTCCAGCAAGCTGCGATTGCCGTTCAAGATGTGATGGAACAACAAAACCGGCTCCTGCCGCAGTTCGGCAGCAACTTCCGGAGTGTAATAATGTTGCAATTCCGTAAGCAGCGGCACCACCCGTCCACCCACTTCTTGTGTGCCCAACCACTGGCCGATGAAGCTGCTAGCGAAAGCTCGCGATCGCGGATCGTTCAACATTCGGTCCACTTGACTGGTAAGAATTTGAGGATCCTGCAGCTTCCCTTGCGAAGCCAATTGCAGCAATTCTTCATCAGGCATGGTGGACCACAGGAAGTACGAAAGTCTCGATGCCATGTCGTATTGAGCTACAGGCTGTGGCCCTGGTTTTCCCGATTGATCTTCCGCACGAAACAGGAAGCGTGGCGAAACCAGAATGGTTTTCAGCGCGATCTTCACGCACTCTTCATATGGGTCTCCCCGTTTTGCCGAACGTTCATACAGCGCAAAAAACGGTTGAGCCTCGGATGGCTGAATCGGCCGACGGTACGCTTTGGTAAGAAATGTTTCAATCAACCGCTTAGCAGATTGATGCGGATCCAAAGGTGCCTCATTTGCCTCCAGACCAAACAATTTATAGTGCAGTGCCCGTTTATCAGCCGAAGGTTCTTCCACTCGTTGTTCCACCGTCAAACTGTAAAAGTCTAACGGCATTTTCCCATTGGCCACAGTGATTGTGTGGACCCCTCGCGATAACGTCGCAATGTTGGCTCTAGCAGTTGGCCCACCACCAGAATCACGCGCGTAATTCAGAACTCCTAAAGCCGTACCATCCACTTTCACATCCAAGCTCACGGGGATTTCTCTTGGACGTTCAATGGAAACGCGAAGGTTGTATTTGCCCTCAATGAAAATCGGAATCGTCGCGGATAATTCCTGATTCGGTTCCAGCATTCGTCCTGGCTTTTTGCTGGGTAACGGCGGAGTCATTTCAGAAGATGGAAAGTTCTTGCTTAATGGCGGTGTGACAATCACGCGATCAAGAATCTTCTGCGCCGCCTCCATATAGCGTTCCATCATCATCGGTGGAATGTAGAGAGTTTCGCCGTTAGTATCGAATCCGGCACCACCTGATTCATCGGCTGGGAACACATCGGTAACAGGAAATTCAACGCCTAAAAGTTCGCGAATCGTATGGTGATGTTCACGCCGATTCAAACGCCTCGGAGCAACGAAACCGGCATATTCTCCTGTGCTGCATGCAGTGCTCCGAAGATGGCCATCAATCCAAATAGATAAGTGAAGCCGGTCCTCTTCGCTCAACTTCGCCACACCGCTGGGAGGCATTGTTCGATTCTTCAACTGTGCCGAAACGCTGCGCCACATGCCGCGTTTCTTTTCTATCTCCTGTGCCGTTTCCGCTCTCAAGAAATCATTCCGCGCCTTCGCGTCTTTTGGGTTATGGCAAGCGGCACAGTTCTTTTCAAGCGTCGGGCGCACGAATTCTGTGAACTCGTTGGACTGCGCCATTGCAGCCATCGACAGACCTAGTGCGATTGAAAAGCGCCTAAGCAATGATCCCCTTGACCACTTCCCCATGCACGTCCGTCAACCGGAAATCACGGCCGGCATACCTATAAGTCAGCCGCTTGTGATCCATGCCCAGCAAATGCAAAATGGTGGCATGCAGATCGTGGAAATGCACTTTGTTTTCCACCGAATAATATCCGTAGTCATCAGTTGCGCCGTACTGAAGCCCAGCCTTCACGCCGCCGCCAGCCAGGAAGTAAGTGAATGCCTCAGGATTATGATCGCGCCCATCGGAACCCTGTGCAGTGGGTGTGCGGCCGAACTCGCCGCCCCAAACTACTAGCGTATCTTTCAGCAATCCACGAGCTGCCAAATCCTGCAGCAACCCTGCGATCGGCTTATCCACTTCTCTCGCGTTCTGGGAATGATCGCGCATCAAATCGGCGTGCTGATCCCATTTGTAGGTGTGGCTCACTTGGACGAACCGCACACCCTTTTCGGACAATCTGCGGGCCATCAAACATTGCCGCCCGAAGTCCTCAGTAACCCTGTTATCCAATCCGTAAAGCTTCTGCGTTGCGTCTGATTCTCCAGAAATGTCCTGCAACCCCGGTGCCTCTGTTTGCATGCGAAACGCCAGTTCAAACGATTCAATACGTCCGTCAAGTGCAGCGTCGGGACCAGTACCTGCTAGTTGTTCCCGATTGATCTGCTGGATTAAATCCAGTTCCATCCGTTGAATGTCGCGAGGTGTTTCGGAGTTCGCAATGTAAGGAATTTTCGCATCTTTCGATTTAATTCCAACCGAACCAATCGGAGTCCCCGCATAGGGTGCTGGCAAAAATCCAGAACTGTAATTGTTTGCACCGCCGTGGCTTTGCGTTGGGCAAATGGTCACGTAACCGGGCATGCTTTGGTTTTCGCTACCCAAGCCATAAGTGATCCAAGCGCCCATGGACGGACGCACGAATGTATCGCTGCCCGTGTGGATTTCAAGTAATGCTCCACCATGGCGGGAATTGGATCCCCACATGGATTTGATAAAACAAAGCTCGTCTACACGCTTGGCAATTTCCGGGAAAAGTTCGCTGACGTACATCCCGCTTTGCCCGTGCTGCTTGAACTCCCATGGCGATTTCAAAAGATTGAACGTTTCCGACGAAACTACTTTTGGACGCTTGTAGGGCAGTGGTTTGCCGTGATCACGCTGCAGCATTGGCTTGTAATCGAACGTGTCTACTTGTGAAGGGCCGCCATGCATGAACAGGAAAATCACTCGCTTCGCTTTCGCAGCAAAGTGCGGCTGCTTCACTGCTAAAGGACCCGCACCCGCCGGGCCAATGGAACTGCTGGCCGCTGCAGCGCGCAACTGTTCTTCGCCCAACATTGCTGCCAATGCCATGCCACCAAATCCAGTACTGCTGGCACGCAGAAGTTCTCTACGCGATACGGTCTTATTCAAATAGGAATTCCAATGCGGGTTCATAATAGGTCCTTCTTAATTCAAATAGATAAATTCGTTGGATGCGATCAATGCTTTGCAGAAACTTTGCCATGCAAACAAATGCCGTTTGGCTTCATCTTTTTCCTTGTCTTCCATCGCCTTCTCTACCTGGGCGATAAATGTAAGGGCCCGGTCAACATCTCGTGCGGCCGGGGGCCGTGCCAATGCCCGTTCGTAGGCATCGCGAATGCGAGCTGAATCGTCCATGTCTGTTCTTGCCAGCAACTTTTGAGCCATAGCACGAGTGCTTTTCAACACTAGCGTGGAGTTCATCATAAACAGTGCCTGCGGCGCAATCACCGTTGCGTTGCGGTCGCCATTCGGTGAGGAAGAGTCGGGTAAATCGAATGCGGTAAACATCTCGTACATGGAACTCCGCACCACTGGAATGTAAACTGCACGGCGTGGATTGTCGTAATCGGTTCCACCTCTGCGGGAAGTGTTGGCCACATAAGCACGGTCCTTATAATCAAGCAGAGTGCCGCCTAGCTTTAGATCGATTTCACCGGTGACGTAGGTAACGGCATCGCGAATGGCTTCCGATTCCAAACGCTGCCGGCTCATGCGCCATAACGAGATATTTTCCGGATCCATCTCCGCAGCCTTCTCGTTGTAGTTGGAGCTCATCTGATAGGTATTGGACAGCATGATCAAACGGTGCATTTCCTTCATTGACCAGTTGGCTTCTGTAAAGCGTAGCGATAGAAAATCGAGCAGCGGTTGATTGCTTGGCATTTCACCCAAGCGCCCAAAATTGTCGGTGGAAGCAACAATGCCTTTGCCGAAATGCCAGCGCCAAATTCGGTTGGCCATAACTCGGCTGGTTAATGGATGGTCAGGCTTTGTCAGCCACTCAGCAAATTGCAGGCGGCCGCTTTCCTTCTCTGGTATGGCAGGTTGATTTTCACCAGCCACAACGCTCAAGAATTGCCGGGGAACTTCTTTGCCAAGAGTCCAGTGACTGCCACGCAAATGAATGGGCAGGTCGGCAATCTTTTCTCCTTCGGTGACGCCCATGGCTTTGGGCAGATCGGGAGTGGCTTCTTCTAAACTCTTCTTCTCTTTTTCCAATGAAGCGATTTGGTCTTGAATCGATTGTGGATAATATTGCTTAGCGTCCCCGGGGGCTTCAAAGGGTCCTGCCTTGGCGTACGAAAGTTCGCGGAAAGCCTCCAGAATTGGGTCCGAAAGGCCTTCTTCTTGTTTTGTGGCATTCCTTATGGCCGCCACTTTTTGCACGTCTTTGCGAAGCTTCAATACAGATTCCCAAGCGGCATCGGCTTCATTGAATAACTCCTGATACTTCGCAGCCAACTCCTCGCGTGTCTTAGGATGGAAGTCTTTGAACCGTGCTGCGGCTGGGGATAACCAGGCTTTCAGCGCGTCCCCTTCCAATCCCTTATTGGCGCTATAAGCAAACAGCGCATACAGCACAGAATGAGGTGCCCCTTTGGCCCGCCGCATTTCTTCCACCCACTGCTTTAAGTAGCTGGGATTCACATTGTACTGCCGCGCAACTTGTTGCGATGAGCGCGGAACTTCAGCCCCTTTTGGCGAAGGATTCAATTGCAAAGATTCGTAATAAGGGAATCGTGATTTGTGTTCCAGGCGCAGCACGTTCTTCCCTGCGTTCAGCGCAAACACACCAGAAACTGACCATCCACCGGCATCGGGCGAAGCTTCGCGATTTGTTACTGGGCCTTTCCCTCGCTGTTCCAAAACACCATTCACCCAAATGTCAACGGTACCCCCGCCGGTCTCTTCTTCCAGCATGTCCAATTGGTAGTTTCCAGCCTGATCCACGTTGATATCGAATTCCGCGAAGAAGGGACCTTTGGCACCTTTGGGAACATTCGGCTTCTCTTTTTCCAGCTTTTTCGGAGCATTTCCGCGATCGAAGCTGTCCGCCGTACGAAGTACGCTCATTCCCTTCATTGATGCGACGGGCTTCAAATGCATCTTTTCATATCGCAAGACATCGTCCGCTGCTAACATGTACGATCCGATTTTGGTCCGAGCCTCTGTGGCTAGTAAATTGTTTTCCTTACCAGAAAGACGGCTCATTTCTTTCGTCTTTCCCGTTATCTTTTCCAGGTGCTCCTTCAACTTCTGCCGCTCCTGTTCTGGAGCAAGAACGTATTCGTGCCAGGTTGCGACAACCTTGAAATTCTCCATGGTTTTGGAACTCTTGAAAATGCCGGCCATTGAATAATAGTCAGCCGTTGGAATGGGGTCGAACTTGTGATCGTGGCAACGGGCGCAGCCGACGGTCATACCCATAAAGGTGCGGGCAGTGGTGTCTAATTGTTCATCCACAATATCCATTTCCATTTTCATGGGGTCATCTTCAGCCAACATTTTTGCGCCCAGGGAAAGGAAGCCCGTCGCGGTCCATCGTTCAAATTGGGTGGCCTCGTCTTTGACGGCAGGGAGCAGATCACCAGCCAATTGTTCCTTCAGGAACAGGTCATAAGGCTTGTCTTTATTGAAGGCCTGAATTACGTAATCGCGATAACGATAGGCGTGGCGGTAAACCAGGTTTTCATCCAAGCCATTGGAATCGGCGTATCGGGCAACGTCCAGCCAATGGCGGCCCCAACGTTCTCCGTAACGGGGAGATGCTAGCAAACGGTTCACCACTTCACGAAAGGCTTCGGGGCGTTGGTCTTTCAGAAACGCTTGCACTTCATCCGGGGTTGGAGGTAGTCCTGTAAGGTCGAAAGTGGCGCGTCGAATCAGCGTGCGTTTATCAGCGGCTGGAGCTGGTGTTAGCCCCTTGGCTTCAAGCCCGTTCAAGACAAAAGCATCGATCGGCGATTTCACCCAAGCGGTGTTCTTAACAGCGGGCGCGGCCGGTTCCTTGGCGGGTATAAATGCCCAGAACTTTTGTGTGCTCTTGGCTTGAGTAGGCTTTTCACTACCCCAAGGCGCGTTCATTTGGATCCACTGGCCCAGCAACGCAATTTCGGCATCCTTTAATTTCCCGGACGGCGGCATTTTCAGATCAGTGGAGTGTGATACAGCGCGCAGCAGGAGACTTTCCCCTGGTTTTCCGGGAACAATGGAAGCACCGCGAGCCCCGCCTTTCAATAGATTTTCGCGCGTATCCAGACGGAATCCACCCATTGCAGAAGTTGCGGAATGGCATGCCTGGCACTGCTTGGCGATTAATGGTCGAATGTTCTTTTCAAAAAAATCCGCACCGTCTTGAGCGAGGGAAACGGTAACGCTAACGTAAGCAATAATAAGGAATCGCATTTTATGAACGCAGTTGTACATAATAGGTATCTGGCTGAATATTATCACAACCAGATCGTCCAAATTCTTAAGACGGACAAAAGCAAAAGTGTTGTTGAGATTTAAGCGAAGAAGCTGGTCCCAGTCTGGGAAAGGGACTTTGACCCGTAACGGCGGTGTTGTGGTTAATTTTGATTGCACAAGTGAAAGCCATGTTAGGCGTGCCCAGCGCTGTGCACTTTTGCTGTTGCTTCGGCGGCCATATTTTGATCATGTTCGGCAGGTTGCGAGATGGGGGGTAGCACACTGTATGCGATGCTATGGGGGTTGTGAACACGATTTTCGCGAGGTAGCGGAAGGAACGGAGAGGCCAACGCCGTTAGCTTTGTTTCAACAGGTTCACTTTGGGTGGATTGGTTTGGGTCGTCTTGATCCTCCGTTAGGTTTGTTTCAACAGGCTCATTCTGCGGTTCTAAGTCTGGCTGCGGCTGGAGGTTAGGTGGTTCGGGGGCGCTGGGCGGAAACAATTCACGGTTGGTAAGGATTTCCTGGCGTAGCTGTTGATATAGAGAGAGCAGGCGGCGCCCTTGGCGGGCGATTTGGTTTAGTGCGTCAGTATGGCTCTGGAGTCCGGCGACGGCTATGCCGTAGGCTCCGTGCGCATTGAGGCTGGTGAATTCCAGCTCATTGCAGGTCATGCGTTGAATTTGGATGTCGATGAGGCTGGCTTCGGCAGGGGCTTGACGGCGGAGACGCCAAAGGGTTGAGGCCATTTCAGTGACGAGGATATCTTCGATGAGGTTGTTGGGTTTCCAGGTTTCGAGGTGCACTTTGATGAGTTCCTCAAATTCGGTGACTTTTTCGCCGGGGAGGATGAGGTTTCTGGCATACGCACCGTGGGTGGTGGAGTTGAAGGAGGATCTGCGTTTGCCTTCTGGAGTTTTGGGGCCCGTGGATTTCAGCGCGTTGAGGCGCGAGGTTTGTTTGCGTTTATCGTCTATTCTCATGACGAGTACAGGATAGCAGACGATGTTGCGGGGGACATTGCTAAGTGCTTTAGAATCCTAGCACAATGGGGTGTGATTGCCCCATGCCGGTTGGCCGAACGGAACCAGCACCGATTAGTTGGGGGGAAATCGGGACACTTGCACTTTCGGCGAACAGTTATTGGGTGCTGATGGAATGCTGCGTGGTCGTCCCGAATCATTTTCCAGCGACCGCTATTTTTACCATCGGTGGAGAAGCGGCCGACCACTGGCCATCAAGAATCGCCAATTGAATAAACCAATTGCCGGTTGCAACTGAGTCCGGTATTCGGACGTTAACCTGCGTAAGCCCCGCCACCAAACCGGATACTGCGCCGGCATATGTGGCATCGACCTCAGGGAAATCTTCAGCACCAGGCGCGAGGTGGTGAAATGTGACAATCGCCGAGCTCTTCAGCTTAGGCGGCAGGTTGGCCACAATCTGGCCGTCAGCCGTAGCCGGATTGGTCTCTCCTCCTCCAGTGGCAAAAATCGAGATCATTGAGCCGCTTCTTGCAGGATTGGCTACTGTGTTCAGCGTTCCATCCTGATTCAGCACCGCTGCCTGTCCTTCGCCCGATGCGTTCAAGCTGAAGATGCCGGGGTGCGCCTTGAGCACAGGGATGGTGACGGATTTGGAAAGTACGCCTCGAGACTCCACCTGAATTCCAACCGACGACTTGTTTGCCACAGCGTTCGGAACAACCGCTCCCACCTGTTCGGAGGATGTAAAAAGTAAAGGGGCAGGAAGACCGTCGAAGAGAATACGGGTTTCGGCAAGTGTGGTTGCTAGCGCGCGATCGCTTCTGGCGGAAACTGGCTGCGAGGGACCGATGGCCGTGCCAAAAATCGTCACGATCTCGCCAGGGCTAACTGCGCCTCCCACATAGCTGGCTGCATTCACAATGCACTCATTGCGAATTAATGGCTCGGATAAAGAGACTGCCAACGGTGCCGGGTCAAGCTTTGCGAGAAAGGACCCTTCCGATCCAAACCCGGCTATGAAAAGGCCGTTGGAATCCGCTGAGATTGCGCGTGGGTACTCTATCGCATAAGTGCCAAATTGCCTGGTCCACAGTATCTTGCCATCCAGGTCATAGCGAACAACGAAGACGTCGTCCAAACCTGCCGCGCATTGACCTGCTTCGCGAGTTGGGGTGGAAGCGGTTACATAGACGCTGTTTGAATCCACCGCGATCCAGCCGGATTGTCCATACCGAATCCACAACTCGTCGCCGTTGGTATTGTAACGGGTCAGGAAGTAATCTTTTTTCTTGGAGTCGAAGCCCGTCAAGTAGATGCCGGTATTGTTGGCCTTCATGTCATACGCTGCGACATCCAGCTTGCGGCTCCACACTTCGGTTCCACCCGTGCTGTGTTTACGGAGGGAGCGTCCATTGAAGTCATAGACACCGCTTGAATCTGACGCCAAAGCTCCTGAGCCGAAATCTGGGTCTTCAAACCGTTTGGACCAAAGTTCGTTGCCAAGAACATCGTACTTCCGCAGTAAGGAACCGGTTGCGCCGTTGGTGTTAATGCTCGCCGAAACGTAAACTCCTGATGGGTCCGCAGCGATGGCGCGACTAATTGTTTGCGAATTCGGGAATCCGAATTGCCTATTCCATACTTCGCCACCCTGAATGTCGTAGAGGCGAACGAAGGCATCTATGAAACCTGTTGGCGCTTTTGTCGGAATGTGTCCTGCAGCATATAGACCAGTGCCGCTGCTGGCAAGCCAGGCAACCGTCTCTCCGCTTCCGTATTCTCGCGACCAGATTAAAGTACCATCGCGGTCAAATTTGCGGAACTTGTCGTCAAAGCTGTAGACGCCGGAGCCATCGACAAGCAATGGCTTGAGACCTGATGAGCCCGGCAGCGTTTTGAAAAAGGATAATGACTGCGATTCGGCAATAAAAGAACAGAATGCAGTTGTTACCACGAATATTGCGAGTTTCATTATGAATTGGCTCCTACAACAGCTCACAACCCTGCGGTCCGCGCGGCTGCGGGCTGTTGTTTATTCTAACGATTCTCTTCCAGCCAAGCAGTGAACTTGCGAGCCACTGCCTTCCCCATGGTTACACCTGCTTCATTGTCCATTTCGTAATGAATTCCGGCCCAAATACGGGAATCCCCGGCTTCCTTTGCTAAAGCTGCCAAAGAATCTTTTCTATCAGGAAACAGGAATCCAAGCAATTCCGTCCGCGCTGTTGATAGCGCCGAATGATTGGAAGGATAAGACGGGAAGTTGGGCACTGGAAAAAGCGGCGTGATGCCGGAGTCTAACTGGTGCGGACGCAGATACCAGTAGGCATACTTCGAGTCATTACTTGCGATCCAAGTGTCGTAGACAACGGCTGACAGCAGCGCATAAGCTCTAGTTGCCTGCGGAGGATTTTGATCCAGATGATCTTCGAACAAAAGACGGCTGAGAAGCACATGGAAATCGGTGAAGGAGCCTTCAGGCATCTGGTAGTAAAATGCTTTTGCATTGGTGGTGAAGGTCCTGGGGAATGCTTTCACTGCATCCGTCTCCGCACGAATTACCGCAGATTGACAACCAGGAGGGGGTACAGAGCGGAATTCGCTGCCAGAGCTGAGAAGAATCGGACGCCAGTTCGGCATTGTCACATTGCCAGGATTGGTTCCGGTCCACATGCAGGCGCCGGTTGGAACAGTACCTGCCCAAATGGCATCGGACCCATCGGCGCGAGCCCGCTCCAAGACTTTTTCAGCTACCTTGCGACCAAGTTCGAGACCAGCAAAGTAGTCACTCGGATATTGTAATCCGGCGTATAATCGCGAACGTGCAGCTTCTTCGGCGAGTGACTGGAAGGACGCAGCCTCTGCTGGCAATAGCGCCGCAAGAACTGCTGCAGCGGCACCGGCTGCAGCCGCGTGCTCTGAAGGATAGGAAGGGCTGCGTGGAACCGAGAGGCGAGGACGAACAGTGCTATCGAGTTCACTGGGCCTTGGCCGATTGTAGAAGTATTTTGATTCCCAAGCGGCCACGGTAGCATCGTGCATGGCCATGGATACATAAGTAAATACGCGATGAGGAAAGGCAGTCGTTGGCTGGCCGCCCGCCTGACGCTTGGCAATCAGGTCGATCCAGCGGTAAGATGGCGCACCTGCATCCCAAAACCGGATTTGTTCGGTGATCCGAGGATCGGTCTCTGCGGATACTGACTTTATCCAGGCAATTTCGTTTCTGGTTGCAGCCGCATCGGGAGGTGGGGGCACCCGGTAATCTTTGCCGGATGAAATTGCAAGTGTTTTCCAATTGCCGGCACTTGGCTCAATCATGGTGGTTTGGCCTAGGGCGAAGTTGGATGCGCATAACGCAATGCCAAACGCTGTCCAGGCGGGTGATTTCTTCAGTCTATTCATTCATTATTCTCCTTGTCGCAGCCTGAGCCGCGCGGTACAGCTTTCAAATTCAAGCCCTACTAGTGTTGAGCCAGCCGGGCGAGTCGCCCGCTAACGGTGAGCTGACGCTGGCATCGGAAGCATGTGAGTGCAAGTGAAGAGGGCCGCAAACTTCCGACAGATAAGTGTGCCGCCGTCCAGGGTTGATCAACGAAAATAGCAGCCCCTGCCATCACATTATTTTCGAAATCATCTCTTTCCTTCAGTAAGCGTGGACCTGAAGTTCTTTTGATCGTTCCGATCGAAAGTGTGGCCCGTAGGGCTTCCGGCTTTGTCAGGGGCAATCGATAGCCCGGCTCTGGCACGTCCTCGAATCCTGTTCCGCTGGACGATAGTGCCTCGGGCCAAACCTTTGATTTCGATTGCCGAGCTTCCAAGGCCGAGCACCGCATCCTCATCAGCCGACATGGATATATCGTTGTCGGTAATGCTGGCACCGTCAGTGGCACCGCCGAAAGCGCAGCCCTTGATACGAATGCCTGCTGCGTTCGGGTCCGCCACCTGGATCACGTTGTGAGCGATAAGATACGATCCCGAACACGAGCAGTGAATTCCGGTGGCAAAGTTGATGGACGCGCCGGTGTAAATGACACTCGAGACTAGGGTATTGCGCTCGATGCGCGCCGTTCCGCCAATCTGCCATACGTTAATACTCTTCTGGGAGATGTTGCGGATGGTGTTTCCGGAGATTTCCACTTGCACCGGATTCTCCAGGGTGCCCACGCTCGCTATAAAAACTCCCATGCCGGGATCGGCCTCTTCGCTGACGCTGATTTCGTTGTTGAGGATCGACAGCTTGCCGGAGATATTTTCTGGCTGGCCGGGCCGTTCCCGGTTCGGAAGTCCCAACAGAGTGGCGACATAAATTCCATACCCGGAGCGCCTTCCCGTCGATTCGCTGGGAACCGATAGAGGTTCTACTCTTTCGATGGTGCAGGATTCAATCGTCAATCCGCTCACCGCATCGGCAAAGATCCCATAGAGTTTGGGGCGAACGAGCCGCAGCCTCTCAATTCTGACTGCGGCTCCGCGGGCTTCGACGGCGAAAGGGACTTCGCCTCCTTCAATCGTCGTTATTTCTCCATGCGCGTCCCAGGTGCCGGAAATCGCCACTCCCTTCGATACGAGGATCGTGGCCATCAGATCGGGCAGTGCCCCGTGACGAGTGGGCGGATTATCGAACGAAAACCGTCCCCGCAGTGTCACTGCGCCGCCCCGATCCACCGCGGTTTGCACCGCTGCGATATCAATGTCCGGGTTGCCCGTTCCTGTGACGACGGTTTGCGCCGCCACGGTGCCTATGAAGAATGGAAAGGCGACGATTCCCGCAAGGAGGATTCGATGGGTAGTTGTCATTTTTATTTCTCCGTTATTCCGGACGTTTTAGAAAGTACAGCCGCCGGTGGCTCACCTCCGGTGGTGGTGTGCAGGATGACGCCACCGTCGCCGACGGCCCAACCAGTCTTCGCGTCGATGAAGAAAACTGCCTCTAACGGCAGGTTCGACCCGATGATCTGCCGTTTCCAGGTAAAGCCGCCATCAGTAGTTCGCAAGATGAGGCCGATGCCGGGAGAACATCCACCCCTGCCGCCAACCGCGACACCCGTGTTGGCGTCAGTGAACCAGAGGCCGCTCAACCAGTACGGGAAGCCGCTGAACTGACCAACCCAGTTCACTCCGCCATCGGTGGTGCGAAGGATTTGGTTGAACCCGGTCGCAGTTACGGTGTCAATGCCAGTCATTGCGACCGCATAAAAGTAAATTCCGACTCCACCGTAAGATTGAGGGATCCACGTAGCGCCGCCGTCGGTGGTTCTCAGGATCGTGTCACCTCCCACGACTGTACCGGTGTTGGCGTCAGCAAAGGATACACTCTGGAGCCAGGTCAGCGTGCCACTGGACTGACTCGACCAAGTGATGCCGCCGTTGGTGGTGCGCAGGATGGTTCCGTTCCCTCCCACCACCGTACCAGTATCGGCGTTGGTGAAGAAAACGGCTCTGAGCCTGGCGGTTGTGCCACTCGACTGAGGGGACCATGTGACGCCGCCGTTCGTTGTGCGGAGGATTGTGCCCATTTCTCCCACTACGGTTCCGGTATCGGCATCGGTAAACGAAACGCCCCAGAGTGTGTTTTTTGTGCCGCTGGATTGAGGCGTCCAGGTGGTTCCCCCGTTCGTCGTGCGTAGAATCGTGCCATTCCATCCCACCACGGTCCCCGTGCTCGAATCGGTAAAGGAGAGCGCCATGAGTCTATTGGTGGTACCGTTCCCGGACCGCGTTTCCCATGTGGGGTTCTTGTCAGTGGTTCGTAGGATTGTGCCGAAGCCTCCAACGGCAATGCGGATACTGTCGGTCGAGGCCAGGCCGTAGAGTGCGTGATACGTGCCGCTCGGACCTTGTTTCCAAGTGGTGCCAAAGTCGGTTGTCTGCAGGATCACCCCGTTACTGCCCACTGCCGCTCCG
>JAYUSZ010000241.1:0-10109 GCA_043755435.1 Bryobacterales bacterium
CGAAAGACGAAGGTCCGCGATCAGTAGACGCCTTGTAGCGAGTGGATGGCGGCAGGAAATTTGCATTGGATTCATCCGACGACGTGTCCAGGGACTTCCCCCAGGTATAGGACAACAAGGCCTGCAAACCTTTCGTCATGCGCCGTTTGAACTGCGCCTGCAGCGAGTTGTAGTCTGAATTCGCTTGGCTACTCACCGCGTCGATTCGTGTAAAACTCGCGTTGCCAAGCACAGCGGGTAGCAGACTTTCCACGCGTCCCAGCTTTCGGCCCGCTGCTCCCACATAGGACAACGAGAACGAGTTCGATGCACCCATTGGTTGCTCGATGGCGAAGCTGTATTGATAGGTGCGAGGTGATTCTAAGTCACGATAGTAAGCGAAAAGGCGAGGATACGGCGGATTCAAGAGCAGCGGCGGGACTTGCGCGAAGAAAACTGGATCCTGTATTGCCGTGTTGCTCACCGTGCGACTGCGCGCGAAGGGAAACAGCGTTGGGCTAAGCGCTGTACCCAGCAGGGTGTATCCAAGATCGTAGAAGGTTCCCACTCCTGCCCGAATCACGGTGCCACGACCTGTAAACGGTTGATAAGCGATACCCACACGCGGGGCGAAATTCGTTTTTCTGGTCCTATAGAAAGGTGTGCCCTCGGGAGCAAGCACCGCGGTGCTGGGATTCTCGATGCCGTTCACTGTTCGCGCAATCGTATTCGAAGGAGCTGGATTCAACTCCCATCGCATGCCGTAAGTCACCGTAAAGCGCGACGTGAGCTTCCAGGCATCTTGAACGAAGGCTGAGAAGTTTTGATAGCGCGGCTCCAAAAACCCAGGGATCTGTGTAATGGTTCCCGTTGGTACAATGCCTGTGGCGAGTTGGGTGATGCTGGGAATTGTAAGAGTTTTTCCATACTCTCGGCCGCCGATGGTAGGGGACAGTCGCCGGTAGTCCACGCCAAACTTGAGGGAATGATTGCCACGGTTCCAACTGGCCGTGTCGATGATGTTGATTTGCCGCTGGATGTTGCGGCTGAACGTACCAGGGCTGATTGTGTTTTCATCGCTGCCGCCAATAGTCAAGTAGTAGAGTGACTTTTCTGGATTGGCGAACGATGGAAACAGCAAGTCGTTCGAGAGAAGTTTGGCGCCACCGAAGGTATCCTGCTCATAGATTTGTCCTGCCAGCGAACGGCTGAAGTTAAAGCGGACGTCGTTATTGAACGAAGGCGACAGCAACATTGTCGAACCTGCTGTTACCGTCTGCGTTTCATTCGGCAGCCTGGCAACAAAGCTGGCCGTCGCAAATCGCGCGCGTTCGCGGGTCTCGGACGGTGCGCTGTTGTAGCGCCCGAACACCGTAAAGCGCGAAGACAGTGAGTGATCAATTCTCACGCTGGTGGCGTTAAGCTGCGAAGGATTGGAAAACCCTGCCGTGTAGGGTGTTTCAAGCGGCGTACCTGCAATCGGCGGCGCAACTGGAAGTGGATACGCTTCAAGCAGATTTTTCACCACACCCGTAGCATTCTGTCTTGCTTCAAGCGAAGGTACGCGACCTCCGCTTAGAATCACCGGTTGAATCAGCCTAAGGCCTTCATAGGAGACGAAAAAGAAAGTCCGGTTGCGCCCGTCTATCAACTTGGGTATCAGGACCGGTCCACCTGCCGTGAATCCGAAATCATTCTGGCGCAAAGCGGGGCGGTTCAGCCCATTCAGATTTCCGAACCAACTGTTGGCGTCTAACTTGTCGTTTCGAAAATAGTTAAATGCGCTGCCGTGCAATGCGTTCGTGCCGGATCTGGTCACAATCGCCACTTGCGCCCCAGGCTGTCGCCCGTATTCGGGTGCGTAAGTCGAGGTCTGAATAGTGAACTCTTGCACAGCATCCACCGAGGCTAGTGAACTTGTGCCTCCTTGCGCAGAAAACGACGGAACACTGCCGCCCGCGCCCTCATACGGCGATGTAGCGGCAGGCAACCCAAAGTTGGCGCTCACTCCGTCCACGCTGAAATGATTCGCGCCCGGACGTTGTCCGTTCACAGAGAACTGCCCTTGTGTGACAAGGCTGGCCGGTGTCACAACTACACCCGGAGCAAGTTGAATCAAGGACTGAAAACTCCGGCCGTTAAGGGGCTGATTTTCGATGAAACGCCGGTCCAGGCTGGTAGCCACGGCCGGAGATTCGCGCACCAGGGGAGCTTCTTCCGTCACAACGATTGTCTCATCGCGAGTTGCAACGTTGATGCGCACACGGACCGACCGTTGATCGTTCGCATTCAGTACAAGCCCCGACAACCGCGCTCTCTGAAAGCCCGGTTGTTCAACCGTGATCTCATAGGTGCTAGGCGCGATCTGTGCGAACGAGAAAGATCCCGACGCGCTTGATACCAATTGGCGCTTGGTGCCTCTCGCAGGATCGGTTAATGTAACAGTGGCTGATGCGATTGCGCCATCCTGTTGATCGATCACAACTCCTGAAAGTGTTGCAGTTGATGTCTGGGCAATAGCAAATGAGGTTGATGCAATCAGAACCGCGGTTATTGTCAACTTCATTTCTTCTCCTTCGCTAGTGATTTCATGACTTGTGATTTTGTGAGCAGCACTGCTCGTACGTGTTCATCCCGCCAGGAAAGGAATATCTGCTCACCGGAGACAATGATTTTCGGGAATCCAGAAGCCCGGCCCAAAGGGGCTTGCGAAACGATCTGAGCGTCTGATGCAACGCCGTCAAACCCAACGCGCCGGATACGAATTTCAACCTGGCTATCCGTCTTTTCCAGCCACGTAATCAAATAGCTTGAATCGTCGAATGCCGTAATCGCCGGGCGTCCCAGGGGCTTGCCGGAATCGACGCGCACCGGTTTCGCGAACGTTCGACCGTTGTCTACAGAAAGCGCCAGTTGGACCTTCGGCTGGTCTCCAGCACGGGTGAGCCAAGCAATCGCCACTCGCGAGTCTTTCGTGATCAGCGCAGGCCCATCCGTTGGGCAGCCATTGATTTTCCAGCCATCAGGGTGCAGCGTTTGTGGCTTGGTCCAGGCGCCATCGGCAAATCGAACAACAGAGATGTCGCGAATCTCTCCGGGCAGATGGTCGCGATAAGCGGCAATCCAACCATTGCTGGTTTTTCCCAATGCTGTCTGGCAGCACGAACAAACATCTGCGTCTAGCTCCTTATCTGAAGCCACACGGCCATCGGCCTGGAATTCGATGAACCGGGCAGTCTTCCGATGCCCGTGTTCCCCATGTGAGGCTGAATCAGGTTTACCCTCAGGCGGCGATAGGTAAATGGCGGCATTCAATCCAGGGGCGAAAGTAAGAAAGCCTGCGTAGTCTTCTTTTTCTTCCAGACTCATGCCGTGGACCTCCTTCCATATCGGGCGGTCCGGGTCACGTTTAGCGACACGAATCCCGTACCCGAATTTCCCCACCCCGCCTGCACTAGGCAACCAGTGGGCCAGCATCGAACGGTCCGGCAGAACAGTTAGGGAACCGAAATCGGCCCAGTTTACAAACCAGTTCTTGCCTTGGGCTATGGTTTCAGGTGCCGTCCAGTCCGCTCCAGTCCACTTTGAGAAACGAAGCGCACGCTCTTTCACTGGTGTACTCTCGGTCCAAGCCAGATAGACAGACCCATCGAGACCAGCCGTTAAAAACGGCATCCCACTATCGGGTAGCGCGGGCGGATCGATCCTTCGAACCTGGACCTCATCCTGGGCGCATATCAGGGTGCCTACGATAAAGAAGCTGGAAATCAGGTAATGTTTACGCATAGAAAACTCCTTCTTTGGTGTTGCGGAGGGCATTCCAAAAATCGTCTTCACTCCGTCCATACCGCAACGGCTAAATATAGTTTCCGGCAAACGTGGGCAGGGAGAACGATATGGTACTACATTTTGATGGGAGTACGTCTATTCGCAGATTGATGCGAGTAGGTCTGTTCGCAGCGCCAGCGGGGAACAGTAAGCCCGAGGTGAGCACAGCCCAATTATGGCTTAGGCGGTTGCCGCTGCCGATTTTGCTTGTTGTATGGCATTTGATGCTGCTTGTGTTTCCATTTCTGATGGAATGTTGGCGGGTTGCGCGATGGGAGGTCATGCGGCATTGAGGATGCTATGCAGGTTGTGAATGCGGGTTTCGCGAGGATGAGGAAGTTGCGGCGTAACCGAACCGTTTAGCTTTGTTCCAACTGGCTTTGTTTCGGCAGTTTCAATAGTGCCGTTTTCAGTGGATTGGTTGGAGGGATTTTGATCCTCCGGTAGCTCTGTTTCAACAGGGTCATTTTGCGGTTCCAGCGGCGGCCTTGACGGGCGATTTGGTTTAGGGCGTCAACATGCTCTTGGAGTTCAACCACTGCGAGAGCGTAGAGAGCGCTGGGACTTATGTGGTCGAACTGTTCAGTAACTGCGGCGTGCATGCGCTGCATTTGTATGTGCACCAAGTTGGATTCGGCTGGGGCCTGACGGCGGAGACGCCAAAGGGTGGTGACCATTTCGAATACGAAGGTTTCCTCGACAAAACGGACACAGCCTTTGTCGCCTAAGTGTGCATCCATGAGTAGTTGGAAATGGGGGAGTTCTTCAGCAGGGAGGTGAATTTCCTGGACGTAGGCAGCGTGAGTGACGGAGTTGAAGGCAGAGCGCCGTTTACCTTCGGGCGTTTTGCGGCCTTTGATTTGAGCTCGTTGAGGCGTGAGGTTAGTGTAGTGTCTTCAAAATAACTAGACAGTTCCCTTCTTCCGTTTTCTGGTCTTGGGGCTGGTACAGCCGGGCTGGATCAGTTCCAGGGTTTGGCGACATGTAGGTCGGCTACGCTGAGGAAGACACCGCGCCCGATGGCCTTGCTATCGAGATGGCCCAACCAACGCTCGACCAGATTCAGCCAACTGGAACTGGGGGAACGAAGTGGGGAACAAACCGGGGATGACGCTTCAACCACTCCTTCACTTTCGCGTGCTTATGCGTGCCGTAGTTGTCCATGATGAGGTGTAGCGGAACCTTGCCGGGAAATTCGGCGTCCAGTAGGCGCAGGAATCGCAGAAACTCCTGTGCAATCCGTTCGCCCCATTCACTATTGCCATTTTCTGCCCCTCGTGCCATAATAAACCATGAGCACCACTGGAACAGTCATGGTGGATACATCTGGAAGAATGGTAATTCCTTCCAGAATGCGCCAAACATTAGGAATCGAGGGTGGAGGCGAATTAGTGGTAACAATGGAAAATGGACGATTGCAGCTTTATCCTAAGGCTGCTGGCCGCCAAGCTGCTCGTCAAGCGGTTCGGCAATTGGTCCCTAACGGCGAATCGATGGCTGATGAGCTCTCCGCAGATCGTGAAAACGAAGCCAATCGCGAAGGTGCCTGAGCAGGGTGCCGAATCCTGAAGCAATTTTAGACGCCTCCGCCGTCTTTGCGTGGTTACAAGAAGAATCCGGCTCGGACAAGGTTGAGGAAGTGCTGGACCGTTCCGCTATATCTGCGGTGAATGCAACCGAAGTTATCCATAAATTGATCACCAGGGGCGCAACGCGGGAAAAGGCCCAGCAGATTCTGGATCAGATCTCACTTCCCGTGCTTGATTTCACGGAAGCTATGTCGCGCGAATGTGCGGGACTATCTCACCATCCGGGTCTAGCCTTAGGAGACCGAGCCTGTCTGGCAACAGGTCTAACCCTGGGAATTCCCATTTTCACCGCTGATCGCCGCTGGGGTGCCCTTCTCCCGCCGGAAGCCGTTCGCCTTATCCGCCCCTAAATCGACTTATGAAGCCAAAGCACAAGATCCTTTCCCTTGATGTCCTCGACATTCGTTATCCCACCGTTCGCCTTGGCATGGCTGGGTCAGATCCAAGACATTTAGCTCCCAACTATTCTTGTGCCATCACAGTGCTGCGCACCAGTAGTGGTTTGGAAGGCCGATCTTTGGTCTTCACTATTGGCGCGGGTACTGAAATTCAGAAGGCTGGGATAGAAGCTCTTCGGCCCTATGTGGTTGGACGAAACCTTGAGGATTTCATCGCTGAGCCTGGATACTTCGCCCAAGCCTTATCAGAGCATCATCAGCTCCGTTGGTTGGCTCTGGGAACTTACAGAATGGCTGTTGGCGGTGTTGTTAACGCTCTTTGGGACCTGTGGGCAAAGAGTGAGGGCGTGCCCATGTGGAAGTTGCTCACCAGTCTTCCGCCCGAACGAATTGTCCAATGCATTGATTTCCATCATCTTCGTGACGCACTCACCGAGGACGAATTACTGGAAATGTTAAAGGCGCGCCTAGGGGCGCGGGATACGAATCTGGCTAAGCTCGAACGCCAAGGTCCGAAAGTATATAGCACTGCCGGATGGTCAGGCCGTCCGCTTACAGAAGTTAGAAAGTTGTGCAGTGGGTTGTATGCTCAGGGTACTCGAGCCTTTAAAGCGAAGGTAGGCCGCGGTCAACAATACGATCGCGCCAGAGCGTTGGATGAAGACCGTCAGATGCTGCAGGCAATCCGCGATTCCACCGGACCGGATGCTTTGTTGCTAACCGACGCCAATCAAAACCTTGGGGACTGGCGCAATGCCGCAAGCTACATGGCCGAGCTAGCGGACTACAAGCTTCTGTTCATTGAAGAGGCTATCGCGTATAACGATGTTCTGGGATACATCAAACTTCGTGAAGCATTGGAACCCTTGGGTATCGGTGTCGCTGGCGGTGAACAAGCCCCCGATGCCGTCACCTTCAAGCAACTCCTTGCTGGGGGCGGGCTGACGCATTGCCAAATTGACGGTGCCCGCGTTGGCGGAGTGAACGAGCTTTTCGCCATTGTTGCCATGGCTGCTAAATACGGAGTGCCAGTTTGTCCACACAGCGGTGGAATCGGCCTTGGACAATTAGTAGGTCCCATGTCTGTTTTTGACCAAGCCTGGTTTGGCAGTGAAGGCCGCCTGCTTGAGTACCTTGAGTTCCTGCAGGAAGGTGTTTTTCAATATCCATTGCAGGTACGGGATGGTCACTATGTTTTGCCTTCCGCCCTTGGTTGGGGTCTTGAAATGGAAGAGAAATTCGTACAGCGCTATAGCTATCCCGATGGTCCCGATTGCGCCGATTCCAAAGAGGCTGACCGTATCGCGGCTGTTCAACCGGGCGCACCGCCGTGCGCGCGCTTTTGGAAATAGACAATCTTGATCTAAGGCGAGCTATTGGGGCTTGAAGCATCCCAGCGCGTGACAATGTGCATCTGCACCCCAACATCTGGTGAAGGAGGTTTTTCGATCACCAAGAATTTTTCTCCATTTGTGGAAACGCCGTATGGGCCCATTCCAAGATTCCTCACCTTAAAGGAAGGATGGAAGAGAATCTTAGGCGTTCCTGTTGTTAAACTCAGACTATTTCGAACCTCCACCGCCATCACCTGGCCTTGCGGAGATAGGTAAAACAGCTCCTTTCCGTCTTTTCTCCATAACGGCGCGGTACCGCCGTTCAAGGAAACCTGACGCATGTTTTTCATGGATGGAAAGCTACTGATATACAACTCACTTTGGCCGGATTCATTGGATGTGTAGGCTAGCCAACGGCCATCCGGCGAGAATTGAAACCGGCCCTTCAAATGATTAGTATCGAGCAGTACCGTCGGTTTTCGATCCTCCAGAACGGGGAGGGACAGGATAACTTGTTCATCGCGACGATACAGAAACACCCGCCCACTTGGAGACCATGCCTCAGGTTTGTTTGCCTTGCCATCTGAATAAAATGTTCGTGGAGAGCGATCTCCAAGGGTTGCTTCAATGAGGTCGATTTGATCGCCCTCCTTTTCCAGTGCACCATATACAAACCTGCTCGAATCAGGAGCCCAGACTGGATCTGCATTTACTCCTTTCCCTTGACTCAACGGCGACAAGATCTGCGTTTCCATTTCCAAAAGCCACAGGTTTTGAAGCCTTCGGTTTTTCTTGCTGCTTTTAATACCCACCACTGCCCAGCGCTCATCGGGAGAAAGGGAAATCTGGGTATACTCTTGGGGCTTGCTCACAAATCCCAACCGTTTCCCTGATTTGTTAAGCCAAGCGAGTTGACCATTTTGAGTTCCGTTGGAATGATAGACCAGCACACCTGTGCTTGAAACTGAGAATCCTGCCGCTACCATCCAAACCGGCATTCCTTCTTTTACATCGACGGCAATCTCGTCCCCCGTGATTGTCAGGTCGTAGCCAATGGTTGCGGGTTCACCGATCAGACGATTTTGACTCAAATCCAATGCTTGCGACTGAAGATTTCCCCCTTGTAGAAAAAGCAGCTGTCCTGAACTCGTGATGGCAGCTCGATTATTGTTAGACAATAATAATCGCCTCTGGCTGGAATCGAGCGATCCCAAAAGGATCTCCGAACGAACTGGAAAGACCTGCCCCTTATAGCTTCTGGAAAGGACGATAAAACGCCTTCCATCTGGTAAGAACTGGGGCCAAATGTCGATTATCGTTTCATTCTCCGGAGCCGTTGGTCGCAGGAGCTCTGTAGCCAATCCTCCCCTGGCCGGGATACGGTAAAGTCGTCCTCGTTGCGAGAACAAAATGAGGTTATCCCTGTTCCAGGTTCCACCTGCTGCCTGGTCTTGATCGCAAAGAATTTTGGGTGGGCCGCCGGAATACGAGATTAGCTTCAGCTTCCCCTCCGCAAAGAAACCAATAGTTTTGGAGTCGGGGGAAAAAAATGGTGACATCGCATCTTGAGTGAGGTCCAACCGCAGGGCAGTTTCACTTGCAAGCTCACGTACCCAGAGGTTACGGTGGCCGGACGCGTCAATCCCAACAAATGCCAATTTACGGCCATCTGGCGAAATAGCCGATACTGTGTGGATTTTTGTGCCCTCTGGCGGAGTTACAACAAACCGGATTGCGTCGTCCCCAGGGGGATTAGTTGGGAAACCACCCCAAAAATGCCAGGCACTCGCTATCAGCACCACTGCCGCAAGCGTCGCCGCCAAAACCCACCTTGCCAACCCCAATTTGTGGATAGGGTTGCCATTTTCGGCGGCAACCACACTAGTGACGGCTATTGCATCTTCCTTTTCCAGCCGTACGATGATTTCAACTGGCCCCACAAACTTGTATCCACGACGCGCTACGGTCTCAACAAACCGTGGCTGCTCAGCAGAATCCCCTAGCACCTGCCGCAGCTTTGCAACCGCTGCATTGAGACTGCGCTCGAAATCGACAAATGTGTCGGTCAGCCAAAGCCTCTGCCGCAGTTCTTCTCGAGTGACCAATTCGCCCGCCCGTTCGAGCAGTGCATCAAGAATCCTCGCAGGCTGCTCCTGAATGTGGACCCGCAGCCCGTTCTTCCGCAATTCTCTTGTGGATGCATCTAACTCGAACTGGCCGAAACGCCAGAACCTCGGCGGAACTGGAGGATTAGGGTTCATAGCAATGCTAATTTGACCAAGTCTACAGCAATCATCCGCTAATGATACAGCGCGATAAGACTCTAGGTTACTGCAACTTAAAAGGTATTCGCAATTTCACATTTAGATAACAGTGAGTTCTGGTCGCCTGTGTGCACGATCCTTGAATGCATCGGTTCCTCTCCCCTGTTTTTCTTTCTGCATTTTGTGCCGTTGGGGGTGCAAACTGTCCAAAATGGGAACGCTTGTCTGTCAAAGTATTTAATGATGCGAATACGGAAAAAGGCATACTGAACTCAGCGAAATTGGAAGCTGGGTGGCTTCTCAAGCCGCTTTGTATCGAACCAATCTGGGTGGAATGTCGCATTGCCGCCACAGAGGCGGAAACAATACCCTGTGAAGGCCCTTTTGGAGCGGTTGAGCTTCGTGTTTCATGGAACACAAAATCAGCAGAACTTTCCGGTCTTGCATTGGGGATCGCCTTTGTTGGCGCAAATCGCGTAACTATCTTTTTAGAAAGAATTCTGGAATTGGTGGCAACTAACGGGGGAATCATTGATGCAGGCGGATTGTTAGGCCATGTAATGGCGCACGAAATCGGACACCTTCTGCTTCACTCCACCACGCACACCGGCGAAGGCATAATGCGGTCCGAATTCCGCCGGTCGGATCTAAAAAGAGCGGCCCAGCGCCATCTTACTTTTACCAGGGATCAGGTGGAAACAATTCGACGATCCCTAC
>JAYUSZ010000242.1:0-4029 GCA_043755435.1 Bryobacterales bacterium
GTTCTCTGGTGGGAAGACGAATGTCTGTTACAACTGTGTGGACCGCCACCTGAATACTGATCGCAAGAATAAGGCGGCGATTATTTTTGAAGGAGAGCCGGGAGATCAGCGGGTGATTACCTATCAGGAATTGCATCGTCTAGTTTCTCGCTTTGCAAACGTGCTGAAGGGCAGGGGATTGCAGGCCGGTGACCGCTCCATTATTTACATGCCGATGATTCCGGAAGCTGCAATCGCCATGCTGGCTTGCGCTCGCATTGGGGTCACGCATAGTGTTGTGTTCGGAGGTTTCTCGGCAGAGGCCCTGAAAACGCGCATACAGGATTTGAATGCGCAGGTGGTGATTACTTCCGACGGGGGGTGGCGACGCACCAAGGAAGTTCGCCTGAAAGATGCAGTGGATGAGGCGGTGAAGGATTGCCCTTCTGTCACGAACGTAATTGTTTATAAGCGAACGGGCTCAGACATTCCTATGAATCCGCATCGCGATCATTGGTGGCACGATTTGGACGAAGGTGTGAGTGAGGATTGTCCGGCAGTTGAATTGGATAGTGAACATCCGCTGTATGTGCTTTACACGTCAGGCACCACCGGAAAACCCAAAGGTATTTTGCACACCACTGCTGGCTACCTGTTGCATACCGCGATGACGGTGAAGTGGGTTTTTGACATGAAAGAGCAGGATACCTATTGGTGCTCTGCGGATATCGGTTGGGTTACAGGGCACAGCTATGTTGTCTACGGCCCACTTGCAGTTGGGGCAACCACTTTGATGTATGAAGGTGCGCCTGATACCCCTGCGTTCGACCGGTGGTGGCGTATTGTCGACAAATATAAGGTCAGTATTTTTTACACATCGCCCACTGCGATTCGCGCGCTGATTCGACAGGGCGACCACTGGCCCAATGCGCATAATTTAAGCAGCTTGCGCTTGTTGGGGAGTGTTGGCGAACCAATTAATCCCGCAGCCTGGGAATGGTATCACAAGACAATTGGCAAGGGCCGTTGCCCAATTGTGGATACTTGGTGGCAGACGGAAACTGGCGGTATTATGATCGCTCCAATGCCTGGCGCAGTTCCACTGAAACCAGGTTCGGGAACATTACCCATGCCCGGTATAGTTCCAGAAATTGTGGACTTAAAAGGCAACCCTGTCCCGGATGGCAACGAAGGGTATTTGATCCTGCGCAGGCCCTGGCCAGGAATGCTGCGAACTCTGTGGGGCGATCCAGATCGATACAAGGAAGCGTATTGGAGCAAACTTGAGGGCGTCTATTTCACCGGTGATGCTGCTCGTCGCGATAAGGATGGCTACTATTGGGTATTGGGCCGCGTTGATGATGTGATGAATGTCAGCGGCCATCGTCTCAGCACCATGGAAGTGGAATCAGCGCTGGTTCGACACGCCCATGTTGCGGAAGCCGCGGTTGTCGGCAAGCCGCATGAGATTACCGGGCAGGCAGTTTGCTGTTTTGTGACGCTGAAGAAAGGCGTGACTCAGAATCATGAAGAATTGGGTAAAGAACTGAGGCAATGGGTAGCTCACGAAATTGGAGCCTTTGCGCGTCCTGAAGAAATCCGCTTTACTGAAGCCTTGCCAAAGACCAGAAGTGGCAAGATCATGCGTCGGCTACTGAGGGAAATCGTCACCTCAAATACCGTTGGTGGTGATGTGACAACGCTTGAAGACATGTCAGTCCTTACCAGGTTGGCGTCGCAAAACGACGAAGACTAGTTAATCTGGAAATCCTGTAAACGTTGGCCGTACATCCACTGGAATATCGTTGGTGGCGGCCAACGCCGATTTCAAGTCTGCGGGCATGTTGTTGTATTTTGCAAACCACGCTTCAACGCCGACGCGGTCTCCGGTGGCTTCCATTTCCAGCAACTGCCTAGTTAGTTGCTCCAGGGCAATTGGCATTCGCGTATAGTCCACTTTATAGCGGCCATCGCTTGCCTGTGCCAAAGCTTTTTGCTCCATTAGGTAGTTGAACTCCATCATTTGGGCACGACCGTGAGCTTCGCCGATTCCATAACGCAGTGTTCGAAAAATTCCTGCAACATAGGAAGAATAAAATTCCTCAGCGCGGTTCTTTGGAAGAGCCCCGTTCTTCATTAGCCAAGCTAAGCCGAACATTCCCGTAACGTCTGCTTTTGCTTCTTCTAATCCAGAATATGCCGAGCCGATGGATTCGCGAATATCCAATTGCTTACCATTGATGCGGGAAAAGGCTGGACCGAGTCCATGAGCAATCTCGTGCAAAACCGTCGCAGCCATATAGCCTTCCCTGGTTGCCTTTGCAGCTTGATCTGGTAGCATCAATCGCCTGGCTACTGGCAACACAACGTTGGCAACCCTCGAATCCATGAAGTTCTTGAAGAAGATTTTCTTCGATCCCTTCTCTTGATGAATGCGTGGATCGTTTGGTAAGTTGTCAGCTACCGCCTAATAGCCGAAGCGCAAATCGCCTGCGCGGTAGGGTGCGTCCATAACCTCCATGGGAGTCAGGTGTCCGCGCTTCGATGGCCGGTCGGCTGCGGCTAACGGCAATGCATCCTGAATATCGGGAACGTACTTTTGATAAAGCGCAAGCTTGCGACTTTCTGCCTCATTGCGGATCAGGACCGAAGCACCGAAGGAAGTTTTCACACCCAGCAAATCGTCCAAATAGGTTTCGTAAGGTGCGAAGATGATGTCGAATTTTGGACTGTTCAATTCAAGCCATGCAATATCGCTTTTGTAGTAATCGCTGGTGAGCAGCGCGTCGGCACGGAGCCGCAGGAAGTTTGCAAAAGCTCTGTCGTCACTCAGCGCCGCAGCTTCACGCAATTTTGCCGACATTGGCCCGATCCATTTTTTGTAATCCACCTGGAAAGGCACTGCGATCAAATCAGCACCCTGCCTTTTCACGACGGTGTAAGGATCATAAATGGCAGCCTTTTTTCCAGGATTCGCCGTAGTGTATTTATCAATTTCTTCGCGAGTAACGTCGTGCGGGTAAAGGTCGCGCCCTTTGGGCATGGGCACTTCGCCAACAAATGGATGGTTGTCGTCAATCAGATCCCATCGGCATCCCATGATGCCCAATAGCCCTTTTAAGATTGGATCACGCGTTGTCCGGTAAAGTTCCCGCCCGGTGCGATCGCTTTGCTGCCAATACACTTCATCCAGCAGCTTCGAAGCCTCAACCAGCTTTTCCACCAGCTTCTGTTCCCGAAGCGTTAGGCCTTTGCGGTTGAATGGCATGTCCACCGGTTTCCATTTGGCCAAACGGGCGGACTGGCCAAGGCCCGTTCCATTCTCTTGTGAGTACAGAGAGGCAGCAAGCATAAGTAGGGATAGGGCAGACTTCATTGGCTTCACACTTCACAGTTTATGCTCAATTCATATTGGTAAACAAAGCGTTAAAATGAAGCCAGACTCCAATGGCAGCAATACCAAGTCCGAACCTTACTCCTGAGCAATTTTTAGCTATCGAGCGTTCAGCTAAATCCAAGAACGAATACCAGCAAGGTGCGGTGTACGCCATGTCCGGCGCATCGATGCGGCATGTCAGGCTTACTCGAAATTTGCTAACCCTTCTCAATCAAGCGCTGGACAATAATCCGAGCGAGCCATTTGGGAATGACCTTCGCCTGTGGATAGAAAAATCCAGTGTCTTTACGTATCCTGACATTTTGGTGATCTGTGGTAAACCCGCAACTATTGATAAAGAGTTGGATACAGTAACCAATCCGACGTTACTAATGGAAGTTCTGAGTCCGTCAACGGAAGCCTATGATCGCGGAAGGAAATTTGCGGGTGCGGGACATAGATATGATCAAGCTGCCAACACACGTGAACTCCAATAGTTCTTCAAACTCGCGATTGAATCTACAACAGCGAAGGGCGATGATGGCGTTAGCGCCTCGAACGGTCCAAAACATTCCAGACTGCTTCAGCCTTTTGGCAATCACGGTTTTGCATGCTGCTTCAATCACGCCTGAACCGATGAATAGATTCTGGCGTTGGAAATCAGCATAACGCAT
>JAYUSZ010000243.1:0-10064 GCA_043755435.1 Bryobacterales bacterium
ATCGACCAGTTCTTTGCAAGCAACCGGTCAATTGCACGGGTCACAAGAGCTCGGACCTGATTCTGAATTGCAACATCCGCAACCACGTTCCAAACAACAGTCAAGCCGAAAAACACGCCGGCGTACTGATCGCGGGAAGTGTTTCCAATCCAAGTCCAAGCTTTGCCATCAATGGTTCCGCGATAAACTCCGTTGTTGATTTCCTCACTAGCCATACCAGCGGCGAAGGGCGAATCAACAGGGAATGCGCAACGTGCAAGCGTGTCAGAGGCTGTGACGTCAAATAGAATCTGTATGCCAGCCAAAGCTGTGCGGACATTTTCCAACGCAGCAGGAGATTTGGTGGATGCGTAGCGCAATGCTTCAGCAGCAAGGTGGTGTCCAGTCCAGATGGCGGAATCTCCACATCGGGAATAGCCTACGATTTCATTGCTGGTTGCGCTGCGGTACACAGGGCTCAGAATGGTTCCATAGGGAACGAAGCGAGCATTGATAGCCGTGGAAATGGCTAGGGCATCGGATTCTGCTGCGGATATGGGCAATACCAAACCTAGCAGCAAGGCCAGCAAACTTCGCATGCTTCCAGAGTGCCACAATCTAACTGTCCCTCTCAGCATCTTCACTGGAGTACGATGGGTCTCAATGCACAAATCAGCCTTTCGTTGGCTCTATGTACTTTTCTTCTTATCAGGCTTCCCTGCCCTCCTCTATCAAATTGTCTGGCAACGCACGCTATTCGCCATTTACGGAGTGAACATTGAATCGGTAACGATGGTGGTCAGCGCATTCATGTTGGGGCTTGGCCTTGGCAGTTTAGCCGGAGGACGAGTGTCGAAGAACCCGTCTGCCCCCTTACTACTACTGTTCGCCGCGGTGGAACTTGGTGTGGCAGCTTTCGGTTCCATTTCGCTGCCACTGTTTCATTGGGTGGCGAACTTCACCGCTGGGGCACCGCCTCTTGAAACCGGGCTGATTTCCTTTGCCTTGGTCCTGATCCCAACAGTCCTCATGGGGGCGACACTTCCATTGCTGGTGGCGCAATTGGTGAGGCTTTCGGGCAACGTTGGCCGCTCCGTTGGCATGCTGTATTTTGTGAACACTTTAGGTTCAGCAGTCGCGTGCTTTGCGGCGGGCATGTTCATCATGCGTAACCTTGGAATGTCAGGTTCCATTGCACTTGCTGTTGCGATTAACGTTGTGGCGGCACTGGTTGTTCTGTTCCTTCATTTCAAATGGAAGGGTGCAGTTGTGGATGTATCAGCAGACTCACAGAAGGACTCCTCCGAGCCAGTTAAGATCATTGCCTTTCCAATCGCCCTGGCGCTGGCGGCGATCTCAGGCTTCATTTCTCTCTGCTATGAAATCGTTTGGTACAGGCTTTATTCGTTCGCCAGCGATGGCACGGCACAATGCTTCGCTTACGTTTTAGGTACCTTCCTAACGGGCATTGCCTTTGGATCTCTTCTTGGTCGACGACTTTGTCGTGGTGCCACCTTGCGTTCCATCGGTGTGCTTGTGCTGCTGGCCAACCTTGTTGGGTTCGCCATTGTCCCGCTGGTCGCCTTTTGCGTTCGGTACATGGATTACGTTTGGACGCTGCCTCTTTCAGCCGTAGCAGCCGGATTGCTTGGTGCGACATTCCCTCTGATGTGCCATATCTCGGTTCCGCCAGACAATCACGCTGGGCAAGGGCTTAGCTACCTCTACCTCAGCAACATTATCGGATCCGCGGCAGGCAGTTGGCTGGTTGGGTTCGTTTTGATGGATTACCTATCGCTGCGATCGATTTCGGTCCTGTTAGCAGTATTGGGTGTTGCGGTGGCCGTAACTTTGTTTGCCGCAAGCGGTTTGAGGACAACCGGACTAATCGCCGGGTTTGTCCTATGTGTGGCCATCGTTCTATCTTCAACGCCATTGTTTGCACCGGTTTATGATGAGCTGCAGTCCAAGCGCGATTTCGGCAAACCGAGGACCCGCATCATTGATATCGTCGAAACTCGTAGCGGCGTCATTAGCGTCGATGAGGCGCATGAAATCTATGGTGGCGGCGTCTATGATGGCATGTTGAGTACAGATCTTCTGAAGAACGAAATTCTGGAACGCGCTTTTGCAATAAGCCTCTTTCATCCGAATCCGAAAAAAGTGCTGATGATTGGCCTCTCCGGTGGTGCCTGGTCCCAGGTGATTGCAAACCATCCCCAAGTGGAAAAAGTAACTATTGTGGAAATCAATCCCGGCTATTTGGATCTGATGCGGCATTATCCGGAGGTGGCCCCTCAGTTGAAGAACCCGAAAGTGGAAATTGTTATTGACGACGGCCGCCGATGGATGTTCCGCAACCGCAATCAGAAATTCGATTTTATTGTGATGGATACCATTTATCACCATCGCGCACATGCTACGAATCTGCTCTCTACCGAAATGATGGACCTTGCCCGGGAATTATTGAAGCCGGGAGGAGTGTTGTATTTCAACTCAACTTATTCTGAAGAAGCACAGCGCACAGGGGTGGTGAAGTTTCCGTTTGGGTACCGGTTTGGGCCGATGATGGCCGTCAGCGACAGTCCTATCACCGTGGATAAGGAGCGCTGGAAAAATGTACTTTCAAACTACAAATTGGAAGGTAAACCGGCGCTGGATCTATCGAATCCGCAAGCAGTGAAGAGGCTAAACGAAATTCTTCACTATGTAGATACACTGCCGGGGATTCCATTGGATTACGAAAGAATGGAGACCCGCGAGATTCTGCTGAAGCGAACGGAACATTTAAAAGTAGTCACGGATGACAACATGGTGACTGAGTGGCAGTAGCTTTGGTGTGGAGGCATACTTCGGCCCCGCGAACTAGTTAGCAAGTTTTGTTCGACTGGCGTTCCTCATTTCATCGTCTAAGCTGCCAACCACGAACAGCCTGCCTTGTAAGCTCGCATTCACGGTTCTCAGCCGTGTTTGCGATTCAGATTCTATTTAGAACGCCAGAGGATTTAATCGCCTCGAGGACTCAATATTTTGGGAAGTTGCTGGCCAGCAATTTGTCTTCCTGTGTAAAGAATCTCATGGGTTTTGAAGGCAGCCATCGCAGACTTTCAGCAGTGTGTTGAAAAGACGGCAAATTGAGTCGCAGACGAATTGTGAATCTGAAAAGCGATAGAGATCAAAACAGGGAAAAGTCAAGAATTCAGGTTTAATCGCCCTTGATCGCTTTCACCACTGCGATTGCCGTGGGATCTTCATCGCGAGCAGCCCGTACAATTTCGGAAATATGATTTTCGCCAGGGATATACAGCAAGTTAGCTCCAACGCCAGCCTTTTGTAACGCAGCATGGAACTTGCGTGCCTGAAGTGGCAAGGTCAGGTAATCCCATTGGCCGTAGGCGGTGAGGAATGGTGGCAGTCCGGGCTTGACGTGAGCCATGGGGCCAGCTTGCTTGCGCACTTCCAGATTAGTGCCAAAGACATTTTCGAGACCCTCATCGATTTCATAAACTCCGCTAATAGAAATCACTTTACGAATGTCTGTGGATGAGAGTCCTTGTTTTTTCAGATAAGTTGCATCTGAAGCAAGTAACGAAACAAGATGTCCTCCGGCGGAATGGCCCATGATGGTGATTCGCTTGGGATCTCCACCAAATTCCGCAGCATGCGCTACCGTCCAGGCGAAGGCCGCAGCGGTATCTTCAATTTGCGCTGGATGCTGATGCTTCGGTGCCAAGCGGTAACTGGGCACCACCACGGCTATTCCTTCCTTGGCAAAGCGACTGGCGAAGGCTGGATACTGGCTGCGATCACCACCTTTCCATGCCCCGCCGTGTACGAAGAACAACACCGGAAGATTTGTCTTCCCCTTGGGCGTGTAAACATCCAGCTTATGCTTTGCCACATCCTCCGCCGCGCCTTGCACATACTCAATTTCCTTGGCGATGGATATGTCGCTGGAAAGTGTCGAAGGCGGCAAACGCAGATCGTCCGCGGTTGGCGCTTTCACGAAAACGGGATTGGCGTAAATCCAGGGTCGCTCTTCACCATCCACAGTCAACCAGGCTTCCAAACGGTAGGTACCTACTGCTTTCGTGTCATAAATGATCCGATCCCCTTGACCTTGGGCGATCTGTTTGCCATTGTGAAAGATTTTCCAATGCGCTGGGATTGGCAGAAGCCCAATCAGCTTGGTTGAACCAGTATTGGGAATACGGTCGCCCATTTCATAAACACCCAAGTTGTTTTGAGCGCTGAAAAAGAATCCAGTGGGATCGCAAAGCCAATCGTGCGCCACATAGGCGCGGCCCTCTTTCAGAGATTTGCGAATCGCAGGCTCGGTAAGCGTTGGTGCAAGAATATGCGTCGTCACATCGCGAAAACTGATTTCGTAGGGATCAAACACAGTCCCTTCATAAACCTGATTGCGATGGGCATCGTTGGCGGCAATTCCCACAAACGGACCGTTTGCAGTCTCCTTATCCCAACGGGCAAACAGTTCGGGCCAATAATCCTGATGGGCTCCGAACATTTCCGCAGGATATTTTTTTTGCCGCTGGACGAGTGAGGCCCATTCGGCAGGCTTTTTCATGGCAGCCTTGAAGTAATCGTAGAACTCAGTTTCGTCCTTGGCGTCGGCATGGCGATTGTAGATTTCCAGGCCTACGTAGCCAGCAGCCAGCTTATCCGGCACTTCTTCTAAATGGGATAGCACCAGCAAATCGCCATCGGGGGATGGCCATCGCAGTTGGTGGCCTTCATCTTCTGAGCCAGCGATGAATAGAACACCGTCGTGTATGCCGGTCCAGGCTGCCGGTTTGGGACCACGATGATCGGTGGAAAGTACCACGTTTACTTGGGCTTTCTTGGCGGCCTCCAAAACCTGCGCCTTGGTGCCTTGGGTATGGTCGGCATCCTCGGCATGAACGTGCATTACAGCGCGGAAATCCTGGTAAAGAGTCAACGGAGGAAGCGTTTTGCGAGCCTTGGCAAATTCCGTACGAGCTTGGTTCACCGCCGCAAGATGAACTGGTTCGATGCGCTCCATAGTAGAGCGTTTGCGGAGAGCTTTACCCTCACCATTCAGGGGAACTGGGGTTTGGCTGGAAACAAGGATCGCCGCAACTGCAAGCAAAGCGGCGAAAGAAACGGGACGATTCACTTTAGTTCTTTTCGACAACGTAGAGGTAAATCTTGTGCATGCGATTATGCGCAAAGACCTCTTCTGTCATCTGGGGTTTCCAACCCTTTACTGGATAATCGTGCGAAACCACGCGGGTGCCGGCCTTCAGGCTTTGCTCCAGCTTGGGGCGCAGTGTTTCGTTGGCAGAGGTGGTCAAGTAAAGTGTCACTACATCGGCGGGGCTAAGATCGACAGTCATCGCATCGGCCTTCAAAACCTGGGCGCGATTGCGCAAACCGAGTTTATTCAAGATGTCTGTAGCAGACTGGGCCAACTTTGGAGAAATCTCAATCCCTACAGCTTTGGCACCAAACTTTTGCACTGCAGTGACTAGAATTCGGCCATCCCCGCAACCAATGTCGTAAACCATTTCGCCGCGCTTGAGTTGGGAAACTTCCAGCATCCGATCGATAATGTCCTGGGGCGATGGAACGTAGGGGGCTAATTGATTGGATGGGGTTTGGGCAAGAACGAACGAACTCAGTAAGACTGAAATGAAAGTGGTGTGTAACTTCATATTACTGCCCTCCGCCAGCGGCGGCAACGGTACGATTATTCTTTTGCTTCACGATACTTTCAACCATTGTTGACGTGGCAAACCAAAGATCTCTGGGTTTTGAAATGGTGAATTCCTGACCTTTGAAATACTTCACAGCATGGGAAATGGCATCTTTCCAAGGAGCGGCTTGCGGAAACAAGTTGTAGTTTAAGTAGTACACCGGGTATGTCAATTCGCCCAACTCCTTCAAAACATCTGGCTCAATCTTGGAATCCACCATGGCCTTTGGTCCTGCAAACACGATGGCATCTGGCCGGTCGGTTTTTGAAAGCTCGGACTGAACCAAACTGGAAAGGAAAGTAATTTCCCCTTTCTTGTTTCCCAATCGTGCCAAATCAACCGTTGCCAACTTCACTTTACTCACCGCCTCCCCCAAACTGGGGAAGTCGATACTATCGGCATTTTCCTGACGGAACAAAATACGCTGCTCATGTAAATTAAACGCAACCAGTGAAAACTTGGCGATCCTTGGATCCCGGAAGATGCTTCGCAAGATGGAGACCAGCGCCGTAATGTCGTGCGGGCGCATAGTAGCCGAGGATGCGTTTTGCGGGGCATAGTTCAATAAAACCTTAACGTTAATAGGTGCTTCCGAAGCTCTGTCCACTCCGGGTTCTTCGCGAAAATACTCGAATTCAACCGGCCTGATCTCCGACTGAGGTATCGCTACAGTAAGTGACGTGTCCTTGGCCGGCAAGGTTGCCTCAACATCCCAGTAAAATGAGCAAACTCTTTCCGCCCTATCGCGCATGAGCCAATCCACGTGATATTTACCGGCACCCAAGTCAAACGCGCCCTCAAGGCTGGCTTCTCCCTTGGCATCCTCATCGATTGCAGGAACTTTTACCCGCTGAATGAAATAGGAAGGCTCCTCAGACTTGTCCTTGGCGGTGACCCGGAATAGGATAGTAAGTAAATTTTCCGATCCAGCGAGTTCTTTAAATGGAACGGTCACTTCAAAGCCGGAATGAAATTTAAGATCGAATCCGAGTGGAGCTTTTGCGGGGGTGACCGTGCAAGGAAGATCTTTGCGAACGTCCTGCATTTCAAGCACGGCCGAATCCGTGGGTATGATCCGAACCATACCGCCCGCCGAACCCATTGCAGTTTGGCCTTGTAAAACGGTGGTGCACAGTAAGAGTGGAAAGGCTAAGGCCAGAAGCAACTTCGCCGAAATGGCTTTGAAACTCTGCTTTAACATCCGCAGGCTCTCCCTTGAGAATGCGCGGTTACGACTCAGTAGTTAGACTCATCTTACTCCATATCGGATGGAAAGAGTGAATTTTCAGCACAGTGTAACTGATCTGTATTATCTACCAAATTTGGAAGCATTGGAACTGAAAAATTCAATTTGAAGGAAAATTCACAAAAACGATCATCCCACCCAATTGGCTGTGCTACATTGCCAATATGGCGAGAAGCGTTAACAAAGTGATTCTGATTGGCAATTTGGGCCGCGATGCGGAGACGAAGTTCACCCCGTCCGGTGTGGCACGAACCAATTTTTCAATAGCCACCACCAGAAGGTGGAAAGATCAAACCACCGGTGAGTGGAAAGACGAGACCGATTGGCACAACGTCACGTTGTGGCGCAGTGAAAATCTGGCGAACTACCTGTTGAAAGGCAAGCAGGTTTACATTGAAGGCCGCCTGCAGACTCGTAGTTATGAAGACAAGGACGGCAAGAAGGTTTACGCTACGGACGTTGTGGCAGAAGAAGTGATGCTGCTGGGCGGTCGCGGAGAAGGCGAAGGGGGCGGTGGTGGTGGCTTCCAGCAGGATCGCGGGCCAGCTTCAGAGCGGGGCGGGCCAGTGTCTATGCCTCGTAGCGCGATGGGTACACAGCGGGCACCGCAACCAGCTGCGGCGGCGTCGGATAGCTTCGATCAGGGCATTACCGACGACGACGTACCGTTCTAAAATCGGGGCTTTACGCGGAAAGCTCGGGAAGCTATTCGTGTAAGCCTGGAGTTTATCCATTTTTCGATCGGTCACTAAGATTGCTATCTATTTCTGACTTGCCGATAGAGCGGATCGCCGCCCGCTAATGAAGATACTCATCCGGTTGCCTATCCAACCAGAGGATACTCATTTGTTGCTCAGGAATTTGATCCAGCTTCAGACGTGGCGCACTTCAAGTAGCCAGCAACCACCGGGTATGGGCTCTGTCCAAAACTCGACGCCAAGGAAAGCGCGGATTGTATCCATAGTTGCCTTGGCGTGCTGGGAAATTCTGGTGGTTGTGAGGCGTCCGCTACCAGCCAGAGCCATAGGGACTAGCAGTTGATCCGCAAGGAATTCGCAGACCGCGGCATTTGAAGTCAAATAAGTCCTAGCCTGTTTGGCGGCATCAGCGGTGGCAGCATCCTGGGATACGCCGGACCTTGCAAAGCCTGTAAAGATCTCAGTGACACCTTCGTAGCTCATTTCCAGCATGACATTGGTCGGGCGAGTTTCCTCCTTCAACGAAGCGCTGGCCATTCCCAACGTCTTTTCGAATTCCCGCACCTCTTGACCGGATTCCGGACCAGTAAGGCTGGCTACCGACGTCATAGCCTTGCGCTGCATTGGAACACCGCGATCCATCAATGAAACTGGCCGGAACCTGACCATAGGATCAATGGTGGCCACACATCGGCTGATTCCAACTTGCGCCGTTACGGCAGACTCCAATTTCAAGGTTGCTTCCATGCCCATTTTGCGAAGTTGTGGAAGATAGGTCTTCACAAGGAACTCAAATGGAGGGGCACCGGGATTCCCAATCCCGCCGGTTAACGTAACAGAGCTCCTTCCTTTTGCCAGCGCCAGCACAGGAAGAATGGTTTGCAGCAGAAAGCTAATGGAAACGGTACGTCCGGCATCGATGGTGTAGTTTCCTGGGCGCACATCACCGGGAAAGAATGTGAATTCGCTTGAACCCAGTCCCACCCCATCAACTCCTGCGGAACATAAACGCATGGCCGATTCAATCACCGTAACATGCTTTCGCAACAGGCCGGGCTTACGGCGTCCGGCGCGGATATTCTTGATGCGAAAGGGTAGGCCGGTAACCATGGAAAGCGCAAGCGCAGTCCTTGGAATCTGTCCTCCGCCTTCTGCGGAAGAACCATCAATCACTAACATTTTCATTTATCTGTGGCGAGATCCTAAGCCGTAACCAAAGACGTGGTTCGAATGCCGGAGATGTCGAATCGGCGGCGGCATTTTTTGCAATCCATCTTGTCGTCCATCAAAACCATGTAGCTTTCGATCTTGGCAAACTTGGCATGATCCGCCGGACCGGCTCCATTGGGGAGACGATCCTTCTTGCGGCGTACAAGCCATTTCAAATCGTAAGTATCCACCGTGCGGCAGAAACTGCAGTTCAATTGTGCCGGTTTGGTGACCGGGGATTCAGTATAGAAGCTTCGCTCGTCCATAAGTTCCTCCTAAAGCGGTAGAATTTCTTCGCGGTCTGGATCGAAATGGAGCGTACGTTTTTGAACATATGCAATGTTGCCCAAATGGGATGCCATGGCGGAGCGATGGCCAATCAGCACGTCGCCGTTGGGACGCTTACGGCTGCGGCAGCAATCAAGGAAGTTTTCCACGTGATCAATGGTCTGATCGCGTTCCGATTTCACCGTAATAGGAACAGCATTGCGGCCCGCAGGCGTGTAGACATACTGCTGGCGGGTGATGTTCAATTTGCCCTCGGTACCGCACATTTCAATGGCGGCTCCGGTAATACCGGGAGCAAGAGTTGCCTCAAACGTGGCAGTCCATTCCTTGGGGTATTGCAGCAAAACGTTAATCGTATCAGGCGCAGTACGCCCATCTTTATAGTGATAAACGCCGCCACTGGCCGATGCCATAGTTGGGTTGTCCTGCCCCATAAACATGTGGACCACGTCGATCCAATGGGTGAACAGATCCGTCACTTGACCGCCGCCGTAATCAAGATAGGCGCGGAAATTGTAGTACTGCTGCGGATCGTAATCGCGCCATTTGATGGGCCCAAGGAAGCGCGCCCAATCCAAGTTTGAAGGCTTGGTTTGAAACTCGGCTGGTGCCTTCCTCAAATGATAGGTGTTGCCGTGCCACCAGGTTCGGGCCATGGTGATTTTACCCAGCTTGCCGGTGTCGAAATATTCCTGTTTGGCCTGCAAATAGATTTTGCCAGAACGCTGCTGCATGCCCACCTGGCAGATGCGGTTGTTCACGCGTGCTGCCTTGACAATGGGTGGTCCTTGTTCGATGGTCAGCGTCAAAGGCTTTTCCACGTAGACGTCTTTACCAGCATTCAAGGCATCAATGGCGATGTCGGAATGCCAATGATCAGGCGTTGCAATCAGGCAGGCGTCCAGA
>JAYUSZ010000244.1:0-10061 GCA_043755435.1 Bryobacterales bacterium
TTGTCTCTTTCGCTACCCACCACGATAGTTTCGCTGACTCACAGCGGCGCTTTTTGGGCCACCACAGCCTACTAGAGCACTAAGAGTTATCGGACAATCGGGCAACCGGTCGTTCAACCTGAGAAGACTCAGGGTGCCGCGCGCGGACTTACGAATTGGGAAGGTCGCTGGCCAGCGCTTGTTCTTCCTGTTCAACGGTAGCACTGGGGGTCTAGTTTTTTGAGGTGGGGTTGGGAGGGAAAGTGTTGATTTGAGGAGGGATGTTTTTTTGATTTGGGTTGTGACGCGGGGTTGGGGGGCTATGGTTTTCTGGATCGGTGGCTAAGTACCTAAACTGTGCTGGTACCGGTAAACTCTACGCTGCGCGACTAGTCAGGAGTTTGTGGAAATCTTGGCCAACTTCCGGATGGCATTCGATGGGTCTGAGTTACTGACCGTCGGCCCTCTCGCTACGCTGACGGGTCTGATCTGGCGGAATCCAGCAGCTCCACAATTTTGGGCAGGCGCATTTTTTCAGCCCAGGCGCGGGGTGTGGCCCACGGCTCCGCGTCCGCCTCGACCGGATCGGCGCCGCGCGCCAGAAATAGCTTCACCATCTCGGCGCGCCCCCACCGGCACGCCCATCCGAGCGGGGTACTCTTGAGAAGGTCGTCGCGAACGTCGAGGCGGGCTCCGGCATCGAGCAAAATAGTGCCGAGTTGGACGCCCACGCCGTGATCGCGGGAAACGGTCTCATGCAGCATGGTCTGACCATAGTCGGCGGCGCGGTGATGCGGCCCGCAGCGGGCCAGGATCAACTTGAAACACTCGCAACACTCGGCCTGCTGCTGAGCGTTGTAGTCTTCATGGCCGGGCAGAGGTCGCCATAGCATCCAGAACCAGCGCGAATCATCAGGCGGCCAGTCGACCTGTTCGAGTGCCATGCGGACGATCTCGGCGCAAAGCGCGCTCACGCCGCCCCACAACAGTTGTTCTGCCACGGTGCGGCCAGAGAAATCGTTCGGCTCGAGGTGCGGATCGACTTCCCCCGCGAGCATCTTGCGCGCGATTTCCGTCTGGCGTGCATAACCTGCCGCGCCGGGGTCGATCCCGCCGCCGTGCTTTTCGATCAGCGCGATGATTTCGGGATTGCGCCCATCGTAGGCGCGGGATGCAGGCGATCCCGATGTCCATACGTTCGCGTTCGGATCCGCGCCGCGCTCGAGCAGCAAGCGCGCCATCTCGATTCGGTTCAGCACCACGGCTTGAAAAAGCGGGCCGCCAGCCGACCATGTCTGCTCGGCAATGTGGCCGACCTGCCTGCGCTCGTCGGGATCGAGACCGAGGTCGAGTAAACGGCGCAGGACCACGACGTGATTGCCCTTGACGGCGGCTTCGAGCACGCCCTTACCATCGAGGTCCTGCCTGGAGCACTTTTCCAAATAATCCCAGCGGCCCAGGGCCGCGGCGGAAATCGGACTGAGTAGAGCGCCGTGCTCCAGCAGAAGTGCTGCCGCACGTTCGAACTTCTGGTTGTCGAAAACCCAGTCTCCGCCCCGGGCCGGTAGCGGCATAGTCGAGCGGAGTCCAGTCCAGGTGAGAGTTCCTGTTGACGTCCGCACCTCGATCGAGCAGCCATTTCATCCATCGCAGGGCGCCGAGTCCGGCGGCCTGATGCAGCATCGTCCGGCCGTCGGCCGGGCACAATTCCGCCAACTCGGGGTGCTGATCGAATACCGCCACGATCGCCGCTTCGCTGCCGGACTGAAACGCCTGCTGGCATTTGCGAACGGCCTCCGTGGGACCGTTGGGCCGCGCGTTCCCCGCTTCTCACGAGCCGCGCGGAGCACGGCGGCAATCTCGTCGTAGCCGCGCTCGCGTGCGAGTATGTATGGGGTCGTGGCGTCCCGTTTCGGCCAGATGCCGCCGTCCGGATCGGCTCCAAATTCGAGCAGTAGGTTGGTCATTTCGAGATTGCGCTTCAGGACGGCCATATGCACCGCACGCATTTCGCCGCGGCCCACGTCCACAATCTCCGGGCGGCGCGTGAGCAACTCGCGGGCAGTCGTGAGGTCGCCGCTCTCGGCGGCCTCGTGTAATCTGGCGGCGGTGACACCATCGACGGCGGCCTTCAGTTTCGGCCAGCTTTCAAAGCCATAGGACCGCGCCAGCACGAATTGGGCGTCATGTAGCGCAAAGGTCGTGGGCGCGGCGGTGCGGTGATAGGCCGTGACCTCGGCGACGGCTTCAGGAGACGAAGCACGATAGGACTCGTGCAATTCCTTGGCCTGGCGCTTCAGTTGATCGAGGTCGGGGTGCTCGCGCATGGCGCGAGTGGGCGGTTTCTGACTCATATGAACTCCTTTCCTGGCCGCACCCCTTGGGCACGCGCCGTGGTTGCCCGCCGTCCGCTGTGCCGGGCCAGAAAAGAATTCATCTCACGAACTGCTTCGACTAACAATTTCGGGGTGGACGCCGTCCTTCCCGCGGACTTGGGCGGCGCCCCGCGCGCCAATCGTCAGGATACCAAACGCGACCATCGATAGGGTCAGTCGTAAACCATGGAGATGGCTAGCACGACAACGCGGGCTGATCGTTGTCGAACCTTCACGTCGTTGTTGGTTGACGCGCCATCTGGAATTGGGGGCCGCAGGACAAAAGCCTGACTAACGGCACAGGTAGCAGAAGACTGGCCCGGTCTTCGCCTCGGTACCAGCGGCAGGCAGTCGACCATGCGGCGGCCAGTACGCCCGCCCGCCGAGATCTAGTTCGCGGTTCCCTGTGCGACTTTGCGCGATCTGTTCGGTGCTCAACACCCCGACTCTGTTTGTGCTGTGATGGTCATTTGTTCGACGCGCCACGTCTTTGTGCACCTATCAGTGCCGACGAACGCAAAGGAGGGTCATTTGACCAAACCAGAGATTTCCGGCATCGCGCCATTCTTCATCGTCAAAAGTGTCCCCGCCGCGCTAGCGTTCTATCGCGACCGACTCGGTTTCGACATCACGTTCCAAGGACCCAGTTACGACGACGTTTTCTTCGGCATCGTCCAGCGGGGTGCGGCAATGATCATGATGAAGGACATTGGTGTCGATCCAGTGCCGAACTACACGCGAGATATCAATCAAGGCATTGCCCGCTGGGACGCCTATCTGCTTGTCCCGGATCCGGATGCAATGGCGGCGGAATTCTCGTCGCGCAATGTCGATTTGTTTCAGCCACTCATGGACAACGATGACGGTTTGCGGGGATTTGAAGTCAAGGATGCCGATGGCTACCTGTTGTTCTTCGGGCGGCCTCATCAATGACGCGCCGCCCAAGTATCCGACGAAAGTAGCGATCAACGGCATGCTCACCCGCGATCAAGCGAACGGAATATCGACCTCGGCAAAAGTACCGGGAGCAGCTGCATTTACTGCAGCGACCACTTTCTGGACATGCGGTTCTATCAGTGGCCAGTTCCCTTTGCCGAGGACCACAATCGCGATCTTGCGGGTCGAAAGATTCTGTTGGTACCGCATGTTTTGGTCCGTAGTCAGGAGCACTTCAAATCCGTCGTCCTCCGCCGCCTTCAATAAATCGCCATTCCGAAGCTCGTCCCAACCTTGATGGGCTGCTGTGGACACACTGTGGCCGCTCAGAAAACGGCGAAGCGGAACAGGCGTCGCCTGGTCGAAGAGAATACGCATTTAGGCGGCGTAGGCTGGAGGCCGATCCAAACTACGAGCCGCAAAGGCAATGACGGCCTTCACTTGCTCACGGTCAAGCCCGTCAAACCATTCCATAATGTCGTCAATACTGGCACCAGCTTCGATATTCTCGAAGATCGCCGAGACGGGCATGCGAGTGCCCTTTAGCACCCATGCTCCGCTCATCTTGCCCGGCACGCTTTCCACGGCGGGGCATTGAGACCAATCTAGGCTTGCCATAAGGACCTCCACTCACTAGAGTACACCGCGAAAACCCGTTCTAGCATGGTTCCAAAGTGGATAGACCACGATCAACGGCACAGCGTAGAGTTATTCAGGACGTCAGTTTTCTTAACGTGCAATATTTGACTCGCCCGTTTATGTGGAAGTTGTAGCTATCGCCCAAGAATGATATCGATGCCGCTGAGGATTGAAGCCAGCGCATTCTTGCTCAATTTCGCGATGCGCTCGGTCAATAGTTCCTTGTCGAGGCTGACTATCTGGGTTGGATTGGCCACGGAGTTCTTGGGCAAGCCTGCAGCCCGTGCACTTAGCAAAACGTTGCCTGGTGCTTCGGCAAACTTCAGGTTGCTGGTGAGTGGTACACAAACCACGGTCGCCAGACGGCTTCGATTAAGGTGATCGCTTTGGACGATGACGACCGGCCTTCGATATCCAGGTGCTGAACCAGTAGGTGAGGGCAGATCCGCCCACCAGACCTCGCCCTGCCCGACTACCACTCGACGCGTGCCAGGGCGCGTTGGGACGCAGCAGATGTAAAAGGATCGACCGCATTGCCCGTGGCGTCAATGACCCGATTCATGGCATCGGTGATCTCGTCTCCGGAATGGCGGGCAAGATACTCGGCAAGGGCGTCGCTAAAGAGTTGGCTGCGGGACCTCTTTGCACGGCGCGCGAACAGCTCGGCCCGTTCAAAGATGACGTCAGGAATGGATACGGCTGTTTTCATACCATTAGTATAACCAGCTGCGAATCAAGAATTTATTGGGGGTGTTTGGGAAAGCTTTCATGAATCTAAGCCAGCCACCCATTTACAAATGGGAAATACCATTCTATAATGCCATTATGACCACCACACTCACCCTCGACAAAGCAGGCCGCGTGGTGATTCCAAAACCATTGCGTGACGAGCTTCAGCTTGGGGCTGGAGATTCTCTTGCGCTAGAAAGCCAAGGGGATCAGATAACCTTGCGCCCGGTGCGCGGTTCCGCTGCGCTGCGCAAAGAGGATGGCATTTGGGTATTCCGTAGCGGCCAACGAATTTCCCAAGAGCAGACAGATAAAGTTATGGATGATTTGCGCTCGGAACGGGATATGGGCCATACGGGGAAGTCCCGGTGAAAGCCTTTTTTGACACCTCGGTATTGGTGCCGGTTTTTTATGGCGATCATGAACATCATGAGGCTAGCACTGTGGCTTTCAAACGCTACGGCAAACAACAGGCGGCCTGTGGTGCTCACACATTAGTAGAAGTGTATTCGTCACTAACACGGATGCCGGGGCGTGATCGCATTAGCAGCGACCAAGCGATGCTCTTTGTAAGTAATCTTCGAGAGCGGCTGACCATTGTTGCTTTAACAGAAACGGATTATTTTCAAGCCCTCGAGAATAGTGCCGCGTTGGGTGTGGTTGGGGGCACCATCTACGACGCGCTTCTGGCGCAGTGTGCAATCAAGGTGAAGGCGGAAACCATCTACACCTGGAACATCCGGCATTATCAACTGCTAGGGCCGGATGTTGTTAAGCGGATGAAAACCCCTTGAAACTCGGTGAGTAGACACGCGTGATCAGTAAATGCGTCGTCTGGATCGGTAGGAGGGCGACTGAAAATTGGGTTCGATCTAGCCGGAAGTCTTCGATGTGCTTCTCTGGCTCAATGCGCATGACTTTAGTTTTCCGCCGATTTTGGCATGAGTAGACACACTTCGGCGGCGTTTGTTGAGGAAGGACTGTTTGGAAAACTCACAGAACTTCCGGCTGTCTTTTTGTTATTGTCTCTTTCGCTACCCACCACGATAGTTTCGCTGACTCACAGCGGCGCTTTTTGGGCCACCACAGCCTTACTAGAGCACTAAGAGTTATCAGACAATCAGGCAACCGGTTGTTCAACCTGAGAAGACTCAGGATGCCGCGCGCGGACTTACGAATTGGGAAGGTCGCTGGCCAGCGCTTGTTCTTCCTGATTCAACAGTAGCAGGCGGGTTCTAGTTTTTTGAGGTGGGGATTGATGGAAGGTGTTGATTTGGGGAGGGATGTTTTTTTGGCTTGGGTTGTGACGCGAGGTTGGGCTACCGCCTCTTTGATAAGGTTTATGTAAACTAGCAATATCAGTTAGCTCTACACTGTGCGACTGATCGTTACCTTGACAAGCTAACCGGCTCAGCCCCTTGACGCCCCCGGCTGCGATAACATGTCTGATCGTGAGCGCCGGATAAATCTTTCCTCGAGGCAACATGAAACAGTTGATGACGGTTGTTCTTTTCTGCGGACTTACGGTTACTCGGCATGTTTCCGGGAGGCGGCTGCTGTCAGCTACAGAAACCTAACCCACCCTCGCAAGTGTTCCGATGAACCGCTAGACTATTCCTAATGGCCCTCTCCGCCGGAACACGTCTAGGCCCATATCTAATTCTGGCGCCGCTCGGGGCTGGCGGCATGGGCGAGGTGTTCCGCGCCCGTGACACGCGTCTGGACCGCGAAGTGGCGCTCAAGGTTCTGCCCGCTGAGTTTGCGCTCGATCAAGCCCGCCGGGAGCGGTTTGAGCGGGAGGCCAAGGCCGTCGCGGCGCTGAATCATCCCCACATCGTGGCCCTGCATGATATCGGCGAAGAGGATGGGGTGATGTATCTGGTCAGCGAATTGGTCGCGGGCCATACGCTGCGCGGCGCGAGCCTCCCTTTGCGGAAGGCGCTCGACTTGGCGGCGCAAATCGCCGAAGGCCTCGACGCGGCCCATGCCGCCGGAGTCACCCATCGCGATTTGAAACCTGACAACATCATGGTGACTCCGCAGGGTCGTGCCAAGATCCTCGATTTCGGTCTCGCCAAGCGCAGCTCGAAATCGGGAGACGACGACGCCACCAAGAAGCTCGGCACCGAGCCCGGCCAGGTCATGGGTACGGTGGGCTACATGTCGCCGGAACAAGTTCGCGGTGAAGAGGCCGGTCCGCGTTCGGATATCTTCAGCTTTGGCGTGGTGCTTTACGAACTCCTCAGCGGGCAGCGCGCGTTCCAGGCCGCGACTGCGGTCGAAACCATGCACACGATTCTGAAGTCGGACCCGCCGGAGCTACCCGCCTCGATTCCCGAGGGCGTGCGCGAACTGATCGGGCATTGCCTGGAGAAGAGCCCCGCGCAGCGCTTCCAATCGGCCAAGGATCTGGGGTTCGCCCTGCGCGCCCTCAACGGACGGACAGTGACGCCTACAGAAGCTGTCCCCGCCGTGCAGCCCGCGAAGAAACGTCCCTGGGCGTGGATTGGCGCCGTAGCGCTCGCACTGCTTGTGGGAGCGGCAGGAGCGCTGCGTCTGACCTCCAGTTGGGATCAGCAGCCTGCGATCCGCTTGAGCCGCTTCACTAGCGAACGCGCGGCCGAGGCATTTCCGGCATTTTCGCCGGATGGGAAATCTGTGGCTTACGTGCGTGGTCTGGGAACGTTAGATACGGACATCTTGGTCCGGGAACTGACCGCATCCGCTCCGCTCGTCCTCGCCTCCGGGGTTGGCACCAACGATCTGTTTTGGACTCCGGATGGCACGCGGGTCTGCTATGTGGATAGGAAGAAAATTGGTGGCGCATTGTGGTGTGTGGGCGCCGCTGGCGGAAAGCCGCAAGAGGTTCTTTCCAAACTCGACAGCGCGAGGTTCACGCCCGACGGGAAATCCCTGCTGCTGGTTCGCTCTGAAAGCGGCTCGGCAAGCTTGCTCGCCAGCACACCGCCAGGGTCGGAGCCTGTGCCGGTGAAGGGCGTCAAGTTGGAGACCACGCGATCTCTGCGTGATGTCTCCCCCGACGGAAGTACGTTGTTTTTTAGTGGTGGAGAAGGGTTGTCCGTCGTGCGCTACCCCGGAGGGGAATCCGTTGGATTCATACCACGGGGAGACCGCAGTGTAGTCTCCTATGCGCGGTTTCCCGATAGCCGCCACTTTGCCATGATCGAAATGCGTCCAGGGAATGAGATCAACTACGGGATTGTTCTGGCGGATACACAGAGCCCCGCCCGCCAGACCGTCTTGTCTGATAGCGGCGCGATCATTTCGCTGGCGCTGAGCCCCGACGGCAGGCGCATCATGTTTTCAACGGGTCAGCCTGAGTGGAGCATTCAGGAATACTCGATGGACGGCAAACCCATCCGGCCCGTGCCAGCGGAAGGCTCAATGAGTGCAGGCGCGCAATGGATTGCCAACGGCGAACGATTCCTTTACTACACTGGGGGAATGGGACAAAGTTACCGCTGGTGGACTCGTGCCGTGGACGGGTCGGGGACGGTTGCCGTGCCCCAGCTTTCCAGTCCTGTCGCGGTGCTTTCGCCCGATGGGAAGCGCCTGGCCTACACCAATTCCGTGGCAAACGCGAATGGCATCGAAGCGATTCCGATCACTGGCGGAACGCCCGTGCGGGTTTACAGTTCTTCGCAGCGGATTAACGCGAACTTCTGCTGGTCGCCGGACAGCGAGTGGATTTGGTTCCGTGAAGGCGCGGCTTTGCGCAAGGTACCCAGTCAAGGCGGCGGGCAGGCGGTCACCGTAAAGGACCGTTTAAACAACTTTGGTTTAGTGTGCTCACCAGATAGATCCGTAGTGTATTTTGCAGGCGGTGTCGCCCACTTCATTTCCGCGGATGGAAAGAGCGAGCGGGAGTGGAAGCTCGATCCCCTGCTTGTAACCGCGATTAACTCCAAGTTTGCCGACCAGGGGCGGGTGATGTACGCCCTGATCGGAGGCCGGCAACTGGCGGTGGTGGATGTTGCAACCGGCACCATCCGGAGCAAGATCGATTTCGACCTCGACCCCGCGGACGTGATCCGTGATTATGCTGTGCACCCCGACGGCAAACGCATCCTGCTCAACGTCGGCGGCTTGCGCTACGACCTATGGATGGCCGAAGGCTTCGCCCAACCGGCAACGGGTTGGAAAAGCTGGTTCCGGCATTGGAATGCTCCCAAGGAGTAGGGTGGAAGTATTTTGGGCAATTTGTGGGGAAACCCGCGCACGTCAGGGTGGCGGTGGTTCCACACACGACAGACGTTCGTGAGAGCCCGATCCTGATCGGAGCTCCTTTTTTGAGGCCTGGAGCTTTTCTAGTCCAAGGCGTTTCAACATACCCTAAAGCCTGGGCGCTTCGCAAACTGGGTGTGCTTCAACCCAGGCAGCTTCAAGCAGTTACCGGTGGATTGTCCACTTGGCTTGGCATTCAGAATCTCGAAAACACACGATCAACGGCGCAGTGTAGAGTTATTTAGTGTGTCGGCATACGGGTGTCCCCCATGTGAAGCCCACAAAGGCGTCAGTTCCCTTAACGCGCAGTATTTGCCCAAAGGAGGAGTTCGCGCTTAAGACGCCCTACGCGGGTAGGTTTTCCAGATCAGCCAGGTCTTTCGCGCGACCGCTGGCGGTTTTGTTTTGCTTCAAACGAGTAAGACTGATCACTGGAACGGGTATTTCTTCAATCTGGATCATCTCTCTTTCCCCGTAACAAGGTTCAAACTCTACTCCAGAAATTGTAGTGAGGATTTCAATCCGGATGGGTGGCAAGCCCATGCGGATCACATTATTTCGGGCAAGAAACAGATCCAACGTCAGGGCAGCGGGGCTGAATCCAAATTCGCGAAGTGCTTTTTCAATTTTAGCGGCGTTTTGCTGGCTGATATTGACCCAGATATCGAGATCGTTGGTTGCCCGGATGTAACCATAGATACCGACGGCGTACCCGCCAATCAGCAGGTATTCAACGTGGTTCGAATTGAGTAACTTCAAGAACTCTTTGAAGTCGCTGGCTAGTGCTGGCGTGGCCATAGAAGGTCCTTCGGAGGAGTTCGAGCGCCCGCAACCGCTCCTCAACTGGACGGGTCAACCAATACTTGACTGCGTCGTCTGGATCGGTAAGGAGGGCGACTGAAAATTGGGTTCGATCTAGCCGGAAGTCTTCGATGTGCTTCTCTGGCTCAATGCTCATGACTTTAGTTTACCGCCGATTTTGGCATGAGTAGACACACTTCGGCGTTTATTGGGAAGGACTTTTTGGAGAAGCCACAGAACTTCCGGCTGCCCTTTTGCCATTGTCTCTTTCGCTACCCACCACGATAGTTTCGCTGACTCACAGCGGCGCTTTTTGGGCCACCACAGCCTACTAGAGCACTAAGAGTTATCGGACAA
>JAYUSZ010000245.1:0-1563 GCA_043755435.1 Bryobacterales bacterium
GTGTTCACACTGCCACCGCCTGTGCGGCCAATGGCTGAATCATAGGTGTTGGTTTGAACTTTGAATTCCTGAATGGCATCTACGTTAGGAGCAACTTGCCAAGTGCCAGTCAAGCTGATCGGTGCCCCGTTAAGGCTGAAACTATTCGACCCTGGAAGTCCGCCATTCATCACGTAGGCTCCGGTAGTGTCCCACCCACGCGTCCCTGAAAAACCGGACGCACCGAATTGCTCTTGAGTGAACAGCACTCCAGGCGTAAGATCCATCAACATATAAACTTGCCTTCCGTTAAGTGGGTACTCGGAGGTCTGCAGTGAATCAAAGTTCAGGCCGCCCGATGCATCGGCTGTCTGTACAACATCCGCACTGGCACTGACCACCATGCGTTCCACAAGGCTTCCCACTTCAAGGTTGAAGGGCAAATCAAGCTTTTCGGCAACTAAAAGGGTGACGTTCTCACGCCGCAGCTTGTTGAATCCCGCAGCGCTCACTTCAATATCAAACGTGCTGGGTTGCAGAAAGGGAAGCGTATAGTAGCCTTCATGATTACTCACTGCCAAAGTTGCCGCGTTCGTATTTCGTTGCACCGCGCGTATATGCGCACCCACAATTGCTGAACCAGATGCATCGGATACTTGACCAGTAATGGTTGCTCGGAAATCTTGTCCCGCCAAGTGTTCGCTAGCCACGGTCACCAAGATTGAAACTACGAGTCCGAAACGCATGTTAACTCCCCTTGCAATTAACGATTCTTTGATTCGCCTATTCTATCTCACTTTCAAATTTCGACCACGGATCGAAAACGAGACTCAAAATCAAGGGGCACTTTGATGTCAACATGATCCTTTGGGTACTCTTATCTGCTGAGCATTGCTACATTGGAAGTAGCAAATGTTTCCATTAGTTTCGTGTCACGCCATCCGAAAGGCATTCGGTACGCGCGTTTTGTTTGATAATTTTTCATTCGTTTTGAGTGAAGGCCAGCGAATTGGTTTGATTGGGCCTAACGGCAGCGGGAAGTCTACGCTAGCTAAAATCTTAGCCGGCCTCGAAGATACTGACTCCGGTACCCGATCCTTGCGCAAAACCGCCAAGGTAGCTTACATAACCCAGGATTCCGTCTTCCAACCCGGAGTAACAATCCGGCAGGTTCTGCTCGAAGCCATGGATGGCTTGACGCTGGACGAGCACGAAAAGGATGTGGAGTTGTCCATCCAATCCGGCATGGCAGGCTTCGACGATATTGAAGCCGACGCGTCCCTATTGTCAGGTGGATGGAAAAAGCGGCTCGCCATCACCAGTGCGTTGGTGCGCAATCCCGAAGTGCTCATCCTTGACGAACCAACGAATCATCTGGATCTGGAAGGCATTTTATGGTTGGAGCAACTGTTGATCGGAACGTCCGCAGCGTCACTCATCATTAGCCACGACCGCTATTTCCTCGAAGGCGTCGCCACGGGAATGGCCGAGATCAATCGAAGCTACCCAGATGGTATTTTTTCCTGCGACGGAAATTACAGCAAGTTCCTGGAACGGCGTGAAGAATTCTTCGCCGCGGAAACA
>JAYUSZ010000246.1:0-26900 GCA_043755435.1 Bryobacterales bacterium
CGGCAATGCTGTAGACATTAGTTACGCTCCGGTTGTATTGAGCGGACTGAACCTTGTGAACACCGCGGATAACTTGCGCGCAGCCGCCATAAACGCAACAATTTCAGCCGGACAACGCATCCGATCGGGTGTGCAGGTTTTGAACTGGAATCCTGCCAGCGGGGCTACAGGTTCCGGCCCTTCTGTGCCTCGAGTTGTGATCTACAGCATTGGTCTGGGAAACTCTGGGACTCCCCCGGATGCAAATCTATTGATGAATGTCAGCAATGATCCGCGGTATTCTGGCGTTGACCCAACCACTGCGCAGGGCTTGTATATATTCGCCCAGAATGCCAATGCGCTGGCTCCGGCATTTCAGCGTGTAGCATCGGAACTACTGCGATTAGCTCGGTAAATCCCCACTGGTGGCTAGAAAATCACTTTCATAGCCAGCTGAATCACTCCGAGAGCTCCTGTTTTCGTCAATAGGTTGTGGTTCCGTTATAATTGTGTGATATATGAGAAGAACGTTGTCAGGTCTGACCGCATGGTAAGCACCCGAAGGGTAGCAGTGGTGTTGACCCTTAGTGCTGTTTCTTTTGTTTTTGGGCAAGCCCAGGACTTTACGACTGCATTCACGGGACAACTGTTTCGCGGGGCCACCGCCACTCTGCCAGTCCGCATCAGCCATCCCATCGGCCCACAAAAGGTGACCTCTTTGCAGATCGACTTCGCGGTTGTGGCAACCGGCTCGAAGCCACAGTTTTCAATCCTTGTCGATCATGTGGAACAGTTGCTTAAAGTCGCAGACGCCAATGGCCAGATTTCCCCCCCTTACATGAGTCTGGAAGAGGGCCAGAGCAATCGCGCCTATACCTCAGCCGGCGTGACAATTTCCGAGTATTCGTTCAGCCGCGATGGAAACAGTTATTCTCTCGATCTCAAAGTCACTCGCCCGTCTGTGGGCGACGCCGATCTGAACGTCTCGTTGCTCGCATCCGATGGCAGTTCGAATTCTCTTCCGGGAGCAAAATCCGCTGCAGCGGTCTGGAAGATGAGGGTGCCCTTCTGTGAGCCCACAGCGAAGCAACTCGCCAACCGGATCTCCAGAAAACCCTTGCCCGTTCCGCCGCTGCCCAAGTTGCCCGAACCTGGCGAAAAGTACTGCGATCCGACATTCGGCACCGAGGTGCTACGGCTCTCTGATAACGTTCGCGATCGTGTGATGAACGTCACGAACGACATCAATGTCATTGGGCCAACGGGGCAGTTTGGCTTCAACAAGAATGGAACACGTTTCGCCCTTTTCTCCAACAACGGACAACTGCGCATTCATTCGCTGGATCCTGAAGAACTGACGGCTTCGCCTGGCAGATACATAGACCCGTTCGTGAGCGACGGCAAGCCCGTTTACCCCAACTCATCAAATATTTTGTGGAGTGGATCGTCCGAGCCCGACGCCCCGGATACGATGTTGTTCGGGGCAGGCATGGGTATATATAAGGTCAACGTGGCTCAACCGGTGAACGGCCAGTATCCGGCAGCCATGATCGCCGATCTCAGCAGCCTGTTCGACGGGAATCAGGATTCGAATCCCAAGATCTTAGGTATCCCCTCGCTGATGCGTTGTTCCGCCAGCCGCGACACCTACACCATTGGTTGTTCCATTCTTATTACGACTATCGTAGGCGGATACCAGCGAATCGGCTACGTCATCGTGCAACTTGCCAGTCACGCGGCTGATAGTCCTGCCACCAACTGGCAGGTCAAAGCGAAGTGGATCAACGGAATTGATTCCAACGACATCTTCGATTATCAGAAGGTGGAGTTGCAAGGTTCGGACCACAAGATTCATAGCTACACCTTGACATCCCCCTATGAGATAGGACTCGATAAGCGCGGCGGATATAAGTTCACAGTCGATAGGAGCGGGCGCTACGCATTGTTTGCCAGTTGGGATCCGCTTGGCGATTCAGGCCGCTTTAACACGTCGGTGGTACTTGATCTTGGGAAGCTGGCGAACGGTGACCAACCCTTCAAGTTCCTGCAGGCCAGTGGGCATGGAGATGTCGGATTTGGCGTCTTCGTCGGCATGAACACCGCGTACGGCTCCTGTTCGATGTGTATGAAGACGTGGAATCTGGCGACTCTCAACAGTGACCCGGTCACCGAAGAGAACAATGGGACGCCGCTCTCATCACCTTTCGGATCCAGCTTCGGCCGTCAATACAACACCTACTACGGATCCGGAGATCAGACAGCGTTGTTGCTGGCATGTCCGGTTACTGGATGTCCCCCGGTGCCAGACACCTTCATGGGCGAATTGCTGAACCTGAAAACATCGGGGCTCAACAAGACAACGCGCTTGGCTCGCATCAACCACGTCTTTTACTCTGATAATTACACGGAACTGCAGCCCATCCAGAGCCCTGACTCAAAGCTCATCGCGTTCACAACCAACTTTGGAGACAGGACAAAGAAGTTCGTCTTCATTGTTCGCGTCCCGCAATGAGAGCTAGCGGAAACCGTGACGAAACGTCGTAGGTTCTGTTACAACATGAGCGTTGATGGGGAGGCCAACAGACGGAGGTCGAATCGACTGCCCGGGTGTTCAGCGAACCCCCGAGATTGGTCGAATGACGGCAAGTTCATTCTCTAATCTTCTGATCCGGACCATTGGTGAAGCACGTTTAGTGCTTGTCAGGAAGACGATACGAGGATTGCAGCGAGTTCGGTAGATCAACGAGCCCGGCTAATGGCCTGTTGCAGGTCCGCATTGTTCGGCTCGTATCGCAGCCCTTCCTGCAGGATTGCTAAAGCCTTTGGCTTGTCTTTTTTCACATCAAGCCAGATTCGCCCGAGGGTGCGGTGCAACGATGGCAGATTGGGGCGCAGTGTGCGAAGCTGCTCAAGAATGGCGATGGCCTCGTCTGTTCGGCGCATCGACAGCAGCAACAGCGCATTCAAATACTGCAAATTTGGATCTTGCCGGTTATTGAGCCAACGGCCCTGAAGGATCTCAATCGAGCCCACGCGGCTCGGAAACACATAGCGCACGGACAGTGCTGCAGCCCGATCCAACTCCTCAGCGTTCGAAACACCAGAGCGGCTGCGACAGTACGCGCGGTAGTACCACAACAGTGGATGCTCGGCTGGTGCAGGAACTCCCGGTTCGGCCTGGTTCGCAGGGACCTGTGGGAATGGATACTCAAGCACGTCGAGCGCATCTGTGAACTGCCCCAGGCGCATCAGATGTTCAGCCACATTGAATACTCGCTCGGCATCAGAACCAACGTGTTGCCAGAATTCACTTGCGTCTGCACCGAGCCTTTGTTTCTCGTACTGAAAAAGAACATCAGTCGGGTCAATCGTGAGCCAATCGTCCAGCCGTGTGCGTGCTTCATCCCAACGCTCAAGAGCACGCAACAGTGCGATCTCGATGGCGCCCAGGCGAGTGAGTTTGGATTCACCGTCACCCATTCCTGCACGCAATGTCGACAATGCACCTTCGAGATCTCCTGTTGCGGCTTGCCACTCAGCGACCTTCACTGAGGCCGGTGCTTGCCAGGCCGGCGTTTTAAGCAACGTCTTCATTTTCGAGAGATCTTGTGTTGCTAGCGCGAGGTAGTAGCGTGCTTCTGAATCTCCGGCTGCTTCGTGCGCGGCCAGTGCGACAGAAGCATCTTTATACTGTCCAAGTCGAGCGAGCAAGCGGCCGCGATTTTTGCGGGCCTGCTCGAATTTGGGGTCTTTCGCAAGAGCATTGTCGTAGTCGAATAGTGCCCAATCGAGATGCGCTTCACGCTCATTGTAGATGGCGCGGGCTGTGAAATCGCTTGCGGATACCGGCGCGGACAACCATGTGGGTGGCAGCGTCTTGCCAAGCGCTACTTCGCCTGGTCGAGCTGCATCCAGCACTCCTTCGGTATGTACCAGCAATACGACGCCTTCGGCACTCAATAGTCGCAGAGTCGCCGGTCCATCAAAGGCCGAGATGCGCTTAATCCAGGTGTTCTCGGGCTCAAGTCGAGCGCGTTCCTGCAGCATCACTTCTCCCGCGCTGTTGCGGATCTCGACGCGCCCATCTTCCATCAAACTGGTCACGTTCAACTCGACAAGCAATTGGCCACTTGCACGGCCCACGTAGGCCACCGCGTCGACTGTCGCCCGGCTAAGGCCGCTCATGTTCCGCATCGGGATCCAGAATTCTGTAAACGTCTTGCGCTCTTGCGGATCCAGAAATTCATGATTCTCCTGGCTTGGAAGCACACCAGCCTGGATCTCAATATACGTCGAATTGTCGTCCGAGAGATTCTTATTGGACCAAGTGTCTGGACCCCACGTCCAAGTCTTCTTTCCAGGGACCTCACTGAACTTGGCCACATGAGCCAACCCGGCGCGTTTTGTTGGTTGGTACGCACCGAAAAACTCTTCTTTTGAGCCGACGGCGAACAGTCCTGCTCCCTGGGTGTGGTTTCCTACAACCTCTAAATTCGCACCCTTGACCGACTTTGGCCATGTGTCAATTTCTCCGCTTCCGTGGATGGATGTGAAGTTGGTAGGAAGAACGAACTGGTCTTGCGTAGACTCAAGCCGTACCGCCGCGTTTGACCACCAATAGTAAGCGTGGCGCACATCAGACCGGTTTTCGAGCGTCACCCTCTGTTCAAGCACCGCGCGACCCGGACGCAGCACAAACTCAACACGCCACTGCATTCCGGTGACGCGATCCACGTTGCCAACCCAGGCAGAAGCACTTCCGTCTGCATTGCTCTGGTAGGCGAAGTCCACAGGCGAAACTGAGACCCAGGAATGGCCGATCGGGAAGTTAAGTTCGAGTCCGAAGGCTGCCCATGAACCACGCAGCGCGACCCAATTTTTGCGGAGCGATCGATTGGCATAGAAAATGTCGCGTTTGGCGATCTTGTCGAAGCAGGAATACAAATGTCCGCCAAGGTCCGGCAGAATCGTGCACTTGAGATATTCGTTCTCAAGGTACAGTGCTCGCCAGACCTGGTCCTCTTTCTTCTTATTGGGGAAATCAATGCGAGAAGTGTACGGGTAAATGTAAGGCAGGTTTGTTGCGGATTGGAACTGATCGAACGGTGGATTGAGATCTGGAGGGCCTTCGGCAAAAGTGGGCCAAGCAAAAGTATCCTGCCATGCAACAACCTGTCCCGACGCCGCGAAACAAGCAAAAATGGCGTTGAGAGTGATCCATCGAATCATTAGCAAATCGTACCACAGCGCCCTCGACTGCGGTGACACGAGGTCTTGCACTTGAGACTGCTTCCATTGCCAGATCAGTTCCAGATGATCGTCGATCAGTTGCCGATGAAAACGATCTGATCGCGTCTAATAACGGCTTCGATAACGGTGTATTTCACCAGAAGCTGTAGCCTCTCATCAGCAGTATGCCGGAAACCGTTTCAGAACCTAAGTACAAAATGCTTCAACCCACTTTGCGCCAAACTGGCGCGCCGCTTCAATGTCCGGGTTGCGTGCCGCCAGCAGCACTTGCACACGCAACGTTCATGCCGCCTCGCCGCTTTCAGGCCACCAACGAAAGCGCCCCTTCGATAAGCGTTTCGTTGCCAGCCAGATCCCTGCCTGTCGTAAACCAAAACTTTTTGATGGAAGTCGTCCGGCGGGAGCGACAACACAAAACAGGCAGCCCGAGAATGGATCAACATTGAGCTTGGCGCGGCGCTCAGGGATCGGCCAGCGAATCGATGCCCTTGCGGAAGTGGACGGCTTCCACGGCAACCAGTATCCGTATCTGTGGTGTGATCTGCCGCATCCGGTAGTCCGTGGCAAACAAGCGAATCAGTTCGGCCAGTTCGCCGGTCGAACACCGTCAACTCCAGCCGTAGCTTGCCACCGCGTGGCGATTCCACTTCCACCACGCAACTGCCCGCTGCTTTGCGTGGTGCGCTCAAATCACCGGATGCCAATAGTTCCACGAATGTTGGCTCGGCTTTGATTTTTCGCTTTTGGGTGGCTGTTGCTGTTGGCGCCCCATCCATTTTGCAGGCTTGGCTTATCCACCTTCAATGCCCATAGACCATATCAAGGGTGCCAGTGTGACAACCACTACGCTGAGATTGTATGTCTTCGCCCAGAATGCTAATGCGCTGGCACCGGCATTTCAGCGTTTAGCTTTGGAATTGTTGCTTTTGGCGCGCTAAACTAACACACACAACTCTACGCCCAGCATCGGAGAATTTTCCACTGCTCAAAGCACTATATAGGTAGCGATGGTCGGTTATGCCCATCATCCCCCCTTTGAGGACATGTGGAAGTAGTTGCATATCAACCCCAACATCTAAGCGAACTCCTGCAATTTCTTCGCGAACACTCTCCTGCCAATCCGCAAAAAGGGGAGCTCTCATTCTTCGAGTGGCGCTATGCCAAAAATCCACTGGCCTCATCGCTGGACAACCATTACCATTTGGCGATCGAGAAAGGTCAGATAATTGGCCAGCTTGGGACAATCCGCGACCGGATCTGGGCCCTCGGGCAATGGTGGGACTGTTGTTGGCTAGTTGACTTAATTCTTGCACCCGCACATCGTAGCCCGCATTCAGAGGCTGCTTTGGGTCTGTTCCAAGCAGTGATGGAAAAGTGTCCGCTTCTATTGGCGACGGGCGCAGGACCAAAGCTGGCTCCCTTCTACGCCGCCATGCACTGCGACTATCGCGAATTCGCAGCAACCTATTTCGCGATTCGCCACCCCGCTGCGATGCTGGCTATTACCCAGAATCTTGAAAATTCAGGCACCCTTTGGGGAACATTGCTGCCTATCGCAGGCCCGGCAATGTCTGCGCTTCAGGCTTCGCACCGGGCATGGCATAAATACTCCGGCTCGGCGTTCGAATTCAAACCGTTGGAAAAGTTTGGTGATGAAACCGACGACCTGATTGAACGGGTCCTTCCGTCTCTTCGTGTGACGACCTACAGGTCTGCGGCATATCTGAATTGGAAATTCGATTCTCGTCCAGTGGGTACCCATTTTGTGATTGCGGCAAGACGCAAAGACTATTCACGAATAGCCGGTTACATCGTAGTGAAGATCATGGAACGCCACCCTCATGGACGTTGGGCTGAAATTGTAGACTATCTGGCCGATCCAACAGATCCCAAGTTATTCGAGGGCTTATTGGACCACGCCACCTGCCGGGCGGCTGAGTTCCATGTAGAGTTCCTGCGGCTGTGCTGCTCCTTGGCGCAACATCGCGATCTATTGAATGCTCCGTTTTGGATTCAGCACAATCCTACATTAATGGATGGAACATTTTTCAAAACCAGCAACGCTGAATTAGCGAATTGCCTCAACCAAGAGCCATGGCATTTCACTTCGTTGGTTTCTGATCGCACAGACTATGGTGCGGACGAATTTGAAGTGACGAAGCCGTTTGCTGATGTGCTCCCAGCATCACTGCCCAGGAATTTTATCCGATAATGGACGCATGAACCTGCGCCTGAGGAGTCCGTTTGTTGTTGCAATACTAATGATGCTTGCCGTTTTACCTGCATATTTACGAGCGGTAACCGTGGCAGGGCCCTCCGATGCACCCACCCTTCTATTGGGGGACAAAGTTCTGATCAACCACGCAGCATACGAAGTGCGGTTTCCATATACCTCAATATTGCTATGGCAGCGCAGCGGGCCATCCAGAGGCGACATGGTATTGTTCCAGGTACCCAATCGTGGAACTCGTGGATTGAAGCGAGTGGTTGGGTTGCCCGGCGATACGGTTGCAATGCGCCAGAACGTTCTTCTGATCAATGGCCATCCAGTGGATCAAGAGTTACTGGATCGTGCAAACTTCCAGTCTTGGGTTTCACCTCAGCACTCGCTAGGGGAGCGCGTTGTAAAGGAAAATTCCGCATACTGGGTCACTTACACACCCGGACGTTCAGCGGTTAGTACAGTAGCAACCATTGGCGTCCCTCAAGGACACTATTATTTGCTTGGAGACAATCGCGATGATAGTAACGATTCGCGCATGTTCGGACCCGTGCCGCAATCCCATATTGGCGGGCGCATGGTAATGCACCTGACCTCCGGTCGGCCAAGAGCAATGTTACCTAACTGGTAAGTTGGCATTTGCAAATACCTGCTATCAATCTCCCGAACTCGGTACAATTTCCTCGTCCGAACTTCAACAAATACACTCTTCCTTTGTCAGCTTGCTGGGCCAACCTCGATACAATATCCGAGTGCTCTATCGCTACCGGGTTCTTGGCCTTCTATTTCTTCTTTCGATCATTACCTACCTCGATCGTGTCTGTATCTCTGTAGCAGGTACCCGCATGCAAGCCGATTTGGGCATCGATCCCACCGGATGGGGCTGGGTCGTGGGCGCGTTCACCCTCAGCTATGCAGCCTTTGAAATTCCCAGTGGCGCTTGGGGCGATCGCTATGGACCACGCAAGGTTCTGACCCGCATCGTCCTGTGGTGGTCGTTGTTCACAACGCTCACCGGAGCGGTTACTTTGATCAGCGGCGCACTCTCCGTGGTGACTGGAACCGTTTCCGCCTTCGCTGTACTGCTGGCCATCCGCTTCTTCTTTGGTGCCGGGGAAGCAGGGGCTTATCCCAACAGCGCTTCGGCAATCTCAAAATGGTTCCCCGCTCATGAACGGGCTCGCGCCACTGGGACCGTGTTGATGGCCGCACGCCTTGGTGGAGCCTTAACTCCATTGATCGTCGTTCCAATCCAGGTGGCTTTTGGCTGGCGCGCGACTTTCTACTGCTTTGGAGTTTTGGGAATCATCTGGTGCTGTGTCTGGTATTGGTGGTATCGCGATTATCCATTCGAAAAGCAAGGCGTCACTAAAGCTGAAATGGATGAAATCGGAGCTGGCACAACTCGGGTGCATCACAGTTTGCCCTGGGCCCAAGTCTTGCGCAAGCGGAATTTCTGGACCATCTTGTTGATGTATCACACCTATTGCTGGGGCTCTTATTTCTACATTTCCTGGCTACACACTTACTTACAGAAAGGCCGCGGCTTCACTGAAAACGAAATGCGCTACCTTGCTTCGTTGCCCTTCATCGCAGCGGCTTGCGGCAACTTGTTTGGGGGATGGCTCAGCGATCGCTTAGTGAAATCGCACGGACTGAAATTTGGCCGCGGAATCGTGGGAACTTGTGGATTGGCAATGGCTGGATTCTTCCTGATGTGTGCTGCATTCGTTCCGGGAAAACTACCCGCGGTAATTTGCCTTACACTCGGATACGGAAGTATGGATTGTATGTTGCCCGTGGCCTGGGCAATCTGTTTGGATGTGGGCCGCAAGTATGGTGGAGCTGTTTCCGGCTCCATGAACATGGCGGGCCAAATGGGTTCGTTTCTTTCTTCAGTTACGTTCGGATACATGGTGGCCTACTTCGGCAACTTCAATGATCCGCTGAAGCCGCTGGCTTCCATGCTATTCGTTAGCGCATTCATTTTCTGGCAAATCAATCCCAATGAACAGTTGGTGACCGGAGATACTTAATCCTGGAAATGGGGATAACGCAAGCCAGTGGGGACATTGGTGACTGGCACAAGCTACAGTACTCTTCAAGAAATCATTGTGTTGCCCTAGGCGAGCTGCCTGTCACCAGTGTCCCCACTGGCGGCATTTTTAGGTACTTCAGTCTCACCCTATGGGTAACTCCATTTTCGTTTTTCCTTGGTTTTCAAGTCGCTGCTTATGATCTGCTTACTGCGGCAGTTCCTCTTCTCAAGTGCCGTTTTTATGGTAACGGAATTGCAACAAGAAAAGCCTGGTTCTGGCCTTCATCTTTTGGCAATCCAGGACAGATGATAGGAAGCGGCACTGTTTCCTTTTCCGCACTGCCGGGCCAAACTCGATACAATAGCCGGGATGCTCTATCGCTACCGGGTTCTTGGCCTTCTATTTCTTCTTTCGATCATTACCTACCTCGATCGTGTCTGTATTTCTGTCGCAGGTCCGCGCATGCAAGCGGATTTGGGAATCGATCCTACTGGCTGGGGCTGGGTCGTGGGTGCCTTCACCCTCAGCTATGCAGCCTTTGAAATTCCCAGTGGCGCTTGGGGCGATCGCTATGGCCCACGCAAAGTTCTCACACGCATTGTCCTGTGGTGGTCTCTGTTCACAACGCTTACAGGCGCTGTTACTGTTATCAGCGGCGCACTCTCGCTGGTCACCGGAGCCGTTTCCACTTTCGCTGTTCTGCTGGCCATCCGTTTCTTCTTCGGTGCCGGTGAAGCAGGAGCTTATCCCAACAGTGCTTCAGCAATCTCAAAATGGTTTCCCACTCACGAACGCGCTCGCGCTACGGGCACTGTGTGGATGGCCTCCCGCATTGGTGGAGCCTTAACGCCACTGATCGTGGTACCCATTCAAGTAGCCTTCGGCTGGCGTGCAACTTTTTACTGTTTCGGATTTTTGGGACTCATCTGGTGCTGCGTCTGGTATTGGTGGTATCGCGATTATCCTTTTGAAAAGCCGGGCGTCACCAAAGCTGAAATGGATGAAATCGGTGCCGGCACAACTAGGGAGCATCACAGTTTGCCTTGGGCCCAAGTCTTGCGCAAGCGGAATTTCTGGACCATCCTGCTGATGTATCACACCTATTGTTGGGGCTCTTATTTCTATCTTTCCTGGCTGCACACTTACTTGCAGAAAGGCCGCGGCTTCACTGAAAACGAAATGCGCTACCTTTCGCCGTTGCCCTTCATTTGCGGCGCTTGCGGCAACTTTTTTGGAGGATGGCTCAGCGATCGCTTAGTGAAATCGCACGGGCTGAAATTCGGCCGTGGCATTGTCGGAACTTGTGGGCTGGCTATGGCTGGTTTCTTCCTGATGAGTGCTGCATTCGTTCCCGGCAAACTGCCCGCCGTGATTTGCCTCGCGCTAGGATACGGCAGTATGGATTGCATGTTGCCTGTAGCCTGGGCAATTTGTCTCGATGTAGGACGCAAGTACGGCGGTGCCGTTTCCGGTTCCATGAACATGGCCGGCCAAATGGGTTCGTTCCTTTCTTCCGTAACGTTCGGCTATATGGTGGCCTACTTCGGCAACTACAACGACCCACTGAAGCCGCTGGCCTTCATGTTGTTCGTGAGCGCATTTATTTTCTGGCAAATCAATCCTAATGAGCAGTTGGTGACCGGCGACACATAATAGTGGAATGGGAAACAAGAAAAGGCTATTGCTGGCCCTCATCCTTTTTGTGTCACTAATGTCGGGTTTTCTTGACCGGGGAACACCCACAGATGCTTGGTTGACTGTTCAGGCGACAGTTTCTATCGCTCTTATCTTTGCCTGGGTTCTCCTCGATAGCAGGGAACGCGGCTATCGAATGTCCTGGTTACTGAAGGCAACGTTGATTTGCCTTACAGTTTTTGCACTACCTTACTATCTATTCAAATCTCGAGGCTGGAGGGCGGGTAGCATTTCATTAGCTTGGGCCTGGGGCATGTTCATCGCAGTAATGCTCTGCTATCGAATAGGGGCCACACTATGATCCGTACCAGTGTTCTTACTTTCCTGATTCTAAGCTGTCCGGCCCTTCCCCAATCCGTCATCAACGATGTAACTCAGTTGAATCCGATTCCCGTTAGGCAAGTCATTGCTCCAACCTCGGTCGAACAGATTGTCGCCGCAGTGAAAGAAAACGCCGGACCGATCTCCGTTGGGGGCGGTCGCTTCAGCATGGGTGGGCAAACCGCAACGCAGGGTGCCTTGCAGTTGGACATGCGGCAGTTTGACAAAGTAGTGGATTTATCCAAAGAGAAAAAACAGATCACCGTTCAAGCAGGCATTACTTGGCGGAAAATTCAAGAGCTTATTGACCCGCATGATTTGTCATTGCAGATCATGCAATCCTACTCCAATTTCACAGTCGGCGGTGCCCTCAGCGTCAATGTCCATGGAAGGTACATTGGCCAAGGACCCTTGGTTCTTTCCGTCCAATCCATCCGGGTCGTATTGGCTAATGGAGACGTTATCCGCGCCAGCCCAATGGAAAATAGCGAAATCTTCTATGGCGTCATTGGAGGCTACGGGGCACTTGGTGTCATCGTGGAAGCAACTCTCAATCTGGCCGACAACGTGAAGGTGGAACGTAGAACGGAAATCATGCCTCGCACTGCTTACCGCGAATTTTTCGTGAAACAGGTCCGCGACAATCGCGACATCATCTTCCACAACGCCGATCTCTATCCAGGCGACTTCGATTCTGTTCGCGTTACTTCATACGTAAAAACAGACAAACCCGTAACCATCCCCGACCGGATGATTCCCAAAGATAAGAACTATGACATCCAGCATTGGATGCAATGGATCAATTCGGAATGGCCCGCTGGTAAATGGTTAAGACGCAAACTTGCTGACCCCCTGCTGAATCGCGGCGAACATGTGGTCTGGCGCAACTATGAAGCAAGTTACGATGTTCGGGAATTGGAACCATCCTCGCGTGAAAAATCAACTTACGTTCTGCAAGAGTACTTTGTTCCCGTGGACAAGCTGGATGCCTTCGTTCCAAAGCTGAGTGAAATTCTGGATCGCCACCATGTGAACACCATCAACGTCTCAATCCGTTATGCCAAACAGGACCCCGGAACCCTGCTGGCATGGGCGAAAAATGAAGTGTTTGCTTATGTGCTCTATTACAAACAAGGCACCTCAAGTGCCGATAGGCAGGCGGTTGCCGCATGGACAAGAGAATTAATTGATGCAACTAATTCCTTTGGTGGTTCCTACTACTTGCCTTACCAAATTGTCGCAACCAACCAACAGTTCCACACCGCCTACCCTAACGCCAATGCTTTCTTTGCTCTCAAGGCTAAGCTAGACCCAACCTATAAATTCCGCAATAAATTATGGGATGCCTACTATCAACCAGAAGGCGCACAGCCCATCTCAAAAGTCTCGCTCGCTGAGCGGCTGAAGAGCCTTCCAAATTACAAGCGCGACGAAGGGCAAACGTACCTTACCGTTCCAGAGTGGCTGCTAGTAAATATCCCCGCCGAATACGCCCGGTTCCTCACCAATCACGAACCTTCGGGCTATCCATACTTCGGATCAATTGGCCAGTTTTGGTCCTACTACCGTGACATCTATTCCATCACCAGCAAAAAGTATCCGTTCAATTGGGGCTATCACGTCATGGTGTTCGTCATCGGTTCCAGCTTCACAGTTGAGAACGCTTTGAAAGGCGTGTACGAGGCAACGGTTGGCCGGCTTATGGAATTGCTGGCAGGGAATGAACTGACCGATGAGGATCGCTTTGCCGCCAAGGTCCAACAAGACTATGTGAACTTCATTCGAGTAACTCCGTGGTATGAGTACTCCTTCATCACCCAATTGAAAACCCTCTGGCGCGATACCCCAATTCTTGCGGCGCACCCATTACGTAAATTGGAACGTCGACTTGCTCTCAGCTTTGAATACCTGGGCAAAGCGCAATACGGCATGCTGATCAAGCTTGCCACCAAGTTGGCCTATGACGAGGAAGATAGCCAGATGCTGGCCGTCTCAGAAAAACTTCCACCTGACGCATTGAAAAACGAAGCCAAGGTAAAAGTGATCGATCAATTCGCAGATTCAACTTCCTTGGTCTCCCTACCTCGATACGAGGAATTTGGCGGCGTCATTCAACGCCTGATTCATCAAGGCGTGCGCTTTCGTGAAATTGCCGGTAATCAGGAAATCTTCCTCACAGCCATTGTGCCGGAATCCTGGAAGTACGATTTTCCCGCTGGCGAAATGCTGATGTCACGACCCATGCTGACTGATCCCAATAGTAAGCGAGTGGGGATCATCGTGCCTGTAAAATCGCTTAATGAAGTGCTCCCCAAGCTGGAGAATTCCATTGAGCATATCTACGATTATTGACCCTGAATCACCAGGAATTTCAACAGATGATTGTTGAACAACGCATTGTCTTCCACCTGCGGAATGTGACCAACATTCTCCATAACAACTAACTTCGCACCCGGCGTGATACGGGCCAATTCCTGGCCCTGCGGCAACGGAGTAATGGTGTCTTTTCCACCCCATAAAACCAGTGCCGGCATTTTCAAACCCGCATAAGATGCCGGGTTGTTGCTCGCCGTTCGTTCTGCAGGCGTAATCAATTCAGGTAGCCATTCGCCAGCCGCTTGTGTGGTACCTTTCACCACCAATGGCTGCTGATAAATACGAACTCTGGCATCCGTTGCCATAGCAGCATCGGCCAGAAACGATCCCAGCAGCCTCTTCGTAAACAGCGGATTAGTTAAGAAGGAAGCAACCAATGCATTGCGCAGTGGTGTTGCTTTTAGAACAGTTTGAACAAGCCCGTTGCCATCGGGCGGCCCTGACTCTTTCGTAAGTCCCAGTGCCACGTCAACAAGCACAAGGGCTCGGAAACGATCCTGCTGCAAGAACGCAGCTTCCATAGTGGGACCCCCGCCGAAGGAGTGGCCAACCAGCACTACATGATTAACCCCCAGTGACTCAAGCACGCCAAGGATGCGCTTCCCCTGCGATCGTTTTCCGTAGTCTCCATTGCTGGGCCGCTGCGAATATCCGAATGGAGGCAAATCCATCGCAATGGCATGAAACCCTGCATTCGCCAATGCCACCAGAGTTTCCCGCCAAGTCTCGCTCCATGCTCCTGTGCCGTGGACAAACAGCACCGCCGGTCCATCTCGTGGACCCGCTTCCTGGATAAACACATCCACATCACTCGCATAAACAAAGCGCCCGGTTTTCGGTGCCGCCTCCGCACGAGTGAGCGACTCTCGTCGATCGGAGAGCCAGACGAACACCATCAGTGCCAGGCAACCACACAGCCCAAATAATGCCAACAGCAAAGCCATCCAACGAAACAGGCTTCTAAGCATTAGGACTTCACAAACTCCATCAGTGCATTCTGCGTTGGATCACCGGCCTGCAGAATCGGCGATTTCCGCGGGCTCAGCTTCAGTCCGAACCGGTCCAGATACCCAATGATTTCCGTCATTGAAGTGAAGTTGCGAATCTCTTTTTGATTGACACTCCAATCGGTTCCAAGACCCACGTTGAACACGTCATGAGCAAGGGCCACCATATGATTCATCTCAACGGAATTCACATTATGGTCCCGAAGGATCATGCGCCCACCTGGCCGTAAAATACGATGGATGGACCGTACGAACGCATCCCGTTTCACCGGCGGACTATGATGAATCCCAATGTAATTGGCCACCACATCCAGACTGGCATCTCCCACTTCCGCTGCGGTAACCGGGTCATAATCTTTCAGTGGAACAAAGCGCCCCACTTTAGTAGGCTGCCCACGTTCCAACATATCAACGGGTGAGTAAGTGGGTCCCAGTGAGTTAAGCAAAATCAGATCCCCTACAATCTCAACTGAGGATTTCAACTTCCCTGCATACCGTCCGGTGGTCCCAATTTCCATGTAGCCATTAATCTTGCCAACCCCACCCAGAAGTTCAAGCGTCTGCCGGGTCATCTCAGCTTTCTGGCGAGTTAACGCCGGAAGTGCGTATCGCAATTCAGAAAGAAACGGATTGATGGTGCCCAATTGAGAATGGATCAATTGATAGATTTCTTTATCCGATTTCCCAGCGTTCGTAGCCTGTTCAATCAGGCTATGGAAACGGTCTTCCGGATAAAGGTTGTAGACGTTTTTCAAGAACAACAGAAATGCCGCTTTCAGCGCCGGAACTTGATAGATGGCTTTGAAATTAGATGCCCCATCGGGCGTCCAACCGTTCATAGCATCACCCACCTCAGGCTTGCCGGATTGCGCGGGCAAACCATGCTCCAGCCCCATGGCTACGGAAAACCATGCCATTTGCTTTAACGTTTCCCTACGAGTTTTGTTGTTACTCATGCTGACCATGGTATCCAAAATGACTTTTGATAGCCCACGGCTTTGGCGGCAACCTGCTCTACTCTGGTAGCTTGGAGGTGGATGATATCTTTCTCAAACATCAACAAGCAGTATGGAAAACAACTAATCTTTGTTGATGCTTCCTTTCAATTGAACCCTGGTGATAAGGTGGGCCTGGTTGGCCCCAATGGAGCCGGCAAGACGACACTTTTCCGCATGGTGACCGGCGAGGAAACCGCCGACGATGGGGATGTTTCTGTCCCCAGGAAACTCACCGTTGGCTACTTCCGGCAGGACGTCGAAGAGATGGCTGGCCGCACAGTTCTCGACGAAGCCATTGCCGGCAGCGGTCGCGCTGGAGACCTGCATCACGAATTGGAGCAACTGCAGCAAGGCCTGGAAGATCCAGCACGCGCCAACGAGATGGACAAAATCCTTGCCCGTTTCGGTGAGGTTCAGGAAGAGTACGAACACCTGGGCGGCTACACTCTTGAAGCGAATGCCCGCGAAGTGCTGCATGGCCTGGGCTTTCAAGACGATCAGATTGACGGCGACGTGGGTGCGCTTTCCGGTGGTTGGAAAATGCGCGTTGCCTTAGCCCGTGTGCTATTGGGCCGGCCCGATGCACTGTTGATGGACGAACCTACAAATCACCTTGATCTGGAATCCATCATTTGGCTGGAAGGCTTCCTGAAATCCTACGCAGGCGCTCTCTTGATGACCTCGCACGACCGGGAATTCATGAACCGCATTGTGACGAAAATCGCCGACATCGATTCCGGAGAAATCATCACTTACTCAGGCAACTACGATTTCTACGAACGGGAACGTGCCATTCGCGATAGCAATCAACAGGCTGCTTTCGGGCGGCAGCAAGCCATGCTGGCCAAAGAACAGCGTTTCATTGATCGCTTCAAAACGCACGCCGCCAAAGCCGCACAGGTGCAGAGCCGCATTAAGGCGCTGGATAAAATCGACAAAATTGAATTGCCGAAAAAGCGTCAGGTTGTGAAGTTCGAATTCCGAGTACCTCCTCGCTCTGGCGATCAAGTGGCGATGATGGAGGACCTGCACAAAAGCTATGGTCATCGCGTAATTTATGATGGCTTCAACCTCACAATTCGTCGCGGCGAGCGTTGGGCTGTGATGGGGCGCAACGGGGCAGGCAAAAGCACACTCCTGAAAATGATTGCCGGTGCCACCGAACCCGATGCTGGTACAGTACGTCTTGGTGCCAGTTTGAATATGGGTTATTTTGCCCAACAATCGCTGGATATCCTGAATCCGGACCTTACAGTGGACGAGCAGTTGCAGCGCGATTTCCCTCACGATTCTATCGGTTCGCTCCGTTCCTTAGCCGGTGCATTTCAATTTTCAGGCGAGGATGTGGACAAGAAAATCCGCTCCCTTTCCGGTGGCGAAAAATCGCGCCTGGCCATGGCCCGCATGCTTTTCAATCCACCAAATTTCCTGGTGCTGGACGAACCTACGAACCACTTGGATCTGGCCACTAAGGAAATGCTGGTTGAGGCGCTGAAGAACTTTGAAGGCACTATGATCTTTGTCTCGCACGATCGCATGTTTCTTCGCGGCCTGGGTTCGCGTGTATTAGAACTTGGTGGTGAAACCGGCACCGATCGCAACCCGCGAATCTACCCCGGATCGTATGTTGAATATGTGCAGGCAATGGGACACGAGGCCCCTGGGATCTACGTGTAATGGCACGATTACGAATCCTTGTGACCAACGACGATGGCTGGGATGCACCAGGTCTTGTCGCACTGAAATCGCTAGCCGCAGAGGTTGGCGATGTTTTCGTAGTCGCACCGCGCGACCCTCATTCCTACGCCGGCCATCGCGTAACCACCGACGTTGCATTGCATCTTCTTGAAACCGCGCCTCAGCAATTTCACCTTTCCGGCACTCCAGCAGATTGCGTCCGCGTTGCGCTCACATCCTTGATTCCTGATGTCGATTGGGTCCTCTCCGGCATCAATCGAGGCGGCAATCTGGGGGCGGATATTTTCACCTCAGGCACAGTGGCCGCTGCCCGTGAAGCTGCTTTGTTAGGCAAACCTGCTATCGCCATTTCGCAATACTTGCGCCGCGGTTTGCCATTCGATTGGAAGAACGCGGCTGAAATGGCTCTGCCGGTAATCCAACAGCTGGTGCTGCAAGCTTGCCCGGCTAAGGGTTACTACAACGTAAATCTTCCACATTTGACGGAAGGCGATGTTCCGTCGTCCGTAACGTGCGATCCGGACAACCAGCCTTTGGATGTGCGTTTTGACCGCGAAGGTCAGCAGTTTCGTTTCTCCGGCGCTTATTCCACACGAGCAAAAACTCCAGGTCGCGATGTAGATCATTGCTTCAGCGGTGCTATTACAATTAGTCGGCTGAGTTTATAAGCTTATTTGCAATTTGCGCCCATAGATATGCTCAAACACCACGCCAGCGCGCTCGCCGGCCCATTGTTCCAGATTCGTATTGGCGTTGGCTGTTAAGAACACCGTCACCTTGCTGTTGGTCACAGAGCAATCAACACTCTCCACACGCTGGTGATGACTTTCCTCCAATCCATCGGCCAAACGAAGAATGGGAATCAGCCGCCACACCATTTCCCGGATCACCTCAGGCTGCGAAACAAACATTTCATGGCGAGTCTCTGGAATGGATTTACGATGATACCGGCAAAGCAGTGCAATGGTCTGCCGCTCGTCGTTGGTAAAGCCAGCCAAGTCGGCATTGGCAACAACGTAGTAGGAATGCTTGTGATGCCCCATTGCAGAAATGTAGTGGCCCACATCTAGCAAATATGCCGCAGCCTCAAGTAATTTCCCAGCGTTGGCGGGTAACTCGTGCAGCGGCCGCAGCCCCGTGAACAGCGAGTGGGCAATGTCAGCCACCTTGCGGGCATGGGGAACATCCACACCAAACCGTTTCGCTAATTCTTCAATGGAACGACGTTGTTCAGGGTTGAGCCGAGTAAACTCAGCCCCGGCGCGACGTTCCGCCAAATCCGCCAAAACACCGTCCCGCACTCCGGCCGTGGAATATTGCACGGAGTCCACACCAAATGACTTCAGAATTTTGTACATTACAGCTGCACCAGCAATAATGATTTCCGCCCGGCGAGGTCCAATCCCTGGAATCTTCTTTCGCTTGGCAAGTGACGATTTAGAGATCTTGGTGTAGAGGCTTCCAATCTGCGCGGTGGTGGCTTTTTGCCGATCCGCTGCATCCCGTTCCAGACGAACAATCTTGTGGGCTGCACAAACCACAGCCGCTGCGGTAGCGGATGTCCCCACCGCCTGCTCAAATACAGGTCGATTAGCCCGCATCACTGAGCCAAGCTTTTCCTCAATGAAAGCTTCCATACGTTCCAACTCAGCGGGAAGCGGTGGATCATGCCTCAAGAACATTTGCGTTAAACGCACGGCTCCCAGTGGCTTTGATGCCGCTGAGATTAGTTTGCCCTGGTTCGAATGAATGATTTCAGCGCTGCCGCCGCCGATGTCCACAATCAGCCGCCGTAGTTCACTGGGCCACCGCGCCGCCAAACCGTTGTGGATAAGACGTGCTTCTTCCAGGCCGGATATGATTTCTACTGGAACGCCTAACGTCTTTGATGCGCGCTGAAGAAACTGCTCCTGGTTCTTTGCATCGCGTACGGCGCTGGTCGCTACCGCCCGCACGGCCGAAACATGCAAGGGTTGATACCGGGCAGCAAACCTTTCCAGGCTTTTCAGCACACTCGCCATGGCTTCTTTGCTAATTACCCCAGCTGAGAACACACTTTCACCAAGCCTGGTGACTTGCCTGTCTTCAAGCAGGATTTTCATTCCGTCTTTGCCCGTGAATTCACCAACGGCCAACCGAACGGAATTGCTGCCAATGTCTACTGCCGCATATCGCGCCATCTCCTAGCTATCATAGGAGGTTCAGTACCCAAATGCTTAATTTATGTGTGAACGTTCCAACCTCAGGACTTAGTGCTGAGGAAGACCCTGCCAACAATAGCCGGCTCTCAAGATTGTTTGAATTTCGCCATTCAACCCGGAATCACGCATTTTTCGTCTAAGTCTCTGAATGTGGACGTCTAGTGTCCTGGTACGGACCCCGGCGCTATAGCCCCAAACGCGCTGCAAAAGGAAATCGCGGCTCAGTACTTGTCCGGAGTTCTCCTGCAGTAAGTTCATCAGTTCCCGCTCTTTGCGGGTCATCCTAACGTCGTGATCGTGTTCGCCTGAGTAGGAGGCGGAATCAGTATCCTGCATTGCGTAAATTCCTCTTCAAAGAAATGTACGCATCCCAGCTACCGGGAGTTTCAAATTTTTCAAGCGGTGCGACTAACCCACAGGTGCTTCATGGCAACCTTGGGTATCGAACTTGGAATAATAAAATAAAAAAGACTCTTGCATATTACGGCAGGATGGCTGATCAAACATCATCCTGAATAACGTAATCGCACCGCTTGGCCGCATTCCCGGACTAACCTGTACCAATTGGCGTGCTGCCTCCGAACTGCAACTTTGACACGCCAATCCAACTTCCGCACAGGCGTCGGGTCTCCGAACAAAATCATCCTCACTTCCCTGCATGTTCCCTCCCTTGGGGAGTGTTTTATTCCGCTCTTTTGGCGGTTTGCTGGTCACTAACTTTGAAATGGCGCCGGGGTTTTTCCCGTGCTTCCTTTCAATTGATTATTGTTAACCCGAAGTACTTTTGTACCGTATTTCGATCGGAATACCTAGAGAACAAAAGGGTAGTGGGCATAGGTAAAATGCGGGTATCAGTCTCACCCTCAGATGTGGGGTAAATCACAAGGGTTTATTGCTATTTCATTCCCAATAAGGATTCGGGGTTTTTCTTCGCCATAGTATCAATTTCCCCAGCCTTGATCCCTTGTTTTTCTAATACTCCGAAGAATTGAAGCCACCCTTCAGTATGGATAGGATTGGCAGCTTGTCCAAGATCGCTCGAAAGAATGGCACGGTCCGTGCCCACAGAACGAATGGCCTCGACGAACTGCTTTGGAGTCATATTGGTTTGTGCCCCGATGATGGCATTGGAAACGAATTCCAAATAGGCTCCTTGGCTGGCGCACCATTTCATATCCTCCACGCTCATTAATACAGGCGCAATCACCGGGTGGGTGACCACCATCCGTTTCACGCCCCGTTGAACAGCCGCAGTCAGCAGCAGCCGGGTTTCAGCGGGAGAAGAGTGCCCTGTGGCCAGCACCAGGTCGTGTTTAGAAATCAGGTCCAGCACCTCCAATACTTCCGGCAACAGTTTTCCTGCTTTGGCGATGGAAACAAACGGGCGCGATTCCTTTGAATATTTGACCTGATTTTCAGCATCAAAGGTCGGCATCCAAACCACCTTGCCGCGGCCGCCCTTCACCATGGTCATGCGCTCCACCGCTGCGGGATTCACGCCACCAACTGTTCGGTTGAGGGCAATCCCTCCGAAAACAGTTAACCCTGGCGCTTGTTGGGACGCCAGCCAGGCCAGCCCCGCGGTGGATTCATAGTGGTTCTTCAAAACTACCCCGCCGAAGCCCTTCAGTGCCATTAAGCGCGTGATTGTCAGCCCATCTATGGAGCGAGGGACAGAATCAGGGTCGGAGTGCGCATGAATGTCTACAATGCCGTTTAAGGTGGCTGTTTGTGCACCAAGGGCCAGAGGGGTGATTAGAAAAAGAAGTGAGCGCAGCATTCCAACTATGCTACTGCACAAACAGAGCGGGTTTCTGAATGGCTGATGAACTTGCAGTTAACAAATTATTTATGGAGTGATCACGGCGAAGCCTACGCGGCGGGCTAACGCCAGCATACCTTGATCGAAAGTCACCATGGTTGCTTCACTCCCGGCCGCAAAAGCCAACAGATAACAATCCCCCACCAACTTCGACGCGCTTTGATTCGCCACCGGACCCGTCACATCCCGAAAAACCTTGTCCAAGTTTCGTGGTTCAGGGAAAAAGGCCACTCTGGGATCTTCCAACCATTGATCGTGAATGGCCCAAGCTTCTCCTAATGTTTTGGTTTCAGTACCCATGACGGATTGGTTGGTTAATAATCGAAGCAGACCTACTTGAGTTGTACGGCAGAGAATCAGTTGACTCTTGACGGGCAGTAATCGAAGCCAATCCCAAGCTTCTCTGCTGTGACGATGGCCCTCATCTGAAAGAGCGACCCAAACATTTACGTCAGGGAAAAATGAGGTCATAGGGATTTTCATCCACAGGAAATTTTGGTCCCCGTTTGCCGTTCCCGGTTACCATTGGCTTGGTCACCATTTGGCCGGCCTTGGGTTTGTCATACGCCTGCTCCAGGGCCTGGACAATTAAGGCACGGATTGAAGTTCCTGACTTTGAGGCGCGTTCCCGCAAAGTTTCATGCAGTAGTTCCGGAATATCCACAGTGGTTCGCACTGACATGTACAGTAGTATGGCGCACGCGACATAGATATGTCAAACCCTATGTCGCGTACGCCCCTTCGATTGGCTTAATATCCCTTTTGCTTATCCACCACATTGATCATCGGCTTTCCTTCAGCAAAACGGATGATGTTGGCCTTCACGGTTCCCAGCATCCTAGCCCGATCTTTATCGGACCGGCCGGCGATGTGAGGAGTGATGATAGCGTTCTCGAATTTCCACAGCGAATTACCGGCAGGCAGTGGTTCCGGGTCAGTGACGTCCACTCCCGCCCCAGCTAGCTTCTGACTATCCAATGCCTTTACCAGACTTGGCAAATCGTAGATACCGCCGCGGCTAACAGCAATGAAATATGACCCCTTCTTCATCAGTTCAAACTGCTGTGCCCCCATCATTTTATGGCTTTTCTCTGTATGTGGAGCTGAAATGAATACCACATCAGCTTCCGGCAAAACATCGTTCAATTGATCAGGCTTTACAATTTTGCTGACAAACGGAGTGTAAGGGATATCCTCAGGATCAACACCAATTACCTTCATGCCATGCGCCCAGGCGCGCACGGAAATCTGTGTCCCGATGCCACCAACTCCAATCACAACGGCTGTCTTTCCATTCAACTCAATCCCAGGGTAAGGAACAGGACTCCACGTCTCAGTCTGCCGGTTGGCAAAGAATTTCGGCAAGCCGCGAGCCAATGCCAATAACATGGCCATGGCATGATCCGCAATTTCCGGACCCTGCACGATTTGATTATTGGTAAGGATAATGTTGCTATCGCGCAAATCGTTACCACCAGATATGTGAAGCACTTTCTCTACACCCGCGCTAAGCAGTTGAACCCAGCGCAGCTTTTTTGCAAGGCGAACTTGCTCTGGCGTAATTTCACCAAGGTAGGCGTCGGCGTCAACCAGTTCCTTGTTGACCGCCGCTTTTGGGACGTTCACAATGCGAACTTTGGGTGAAGCGGATTGCCAGTCCTGAATCACTTCCGGGGTCTGGCCACTGGTGACAATTTTCAATGTCTGGGCGTTAAGGCTGATTGCGGCAAGAATGCCGAGGGCAAGCAGTTGTTTCATAGGGATTCTCCTCTTCAAGAGCCTGATTCTATCGCACAGGGCTAGTGGTTGGCTAATGTTCTTCCGATTTCTTACTCTAATCGATAGTGCGAATACGCCGGAGGATTGCATGGGCTTAGTTGCAGCTTCAATTCTGACGGTCTATCTCTACCTGACAACCCGCCGATTTCCCTGCCTCGTTATTTGCCCGTCCATTCCAGCGGTGGGTGAATCAGCTTGCTGGAAGCCGCCTTTCGGGCCCTTGCCATGCTGCGATAGCGACCGGCCACAACGCGGCCCTCTCTGATACAATTCGCAGATGGCTGATACTGCCTGGGTCTCCAATTCTTCCCCTATCCCACCTGCAAACACTTTCCCCAGGCACGTTGCCGTTGTCCGCTTCACGCATTGGATGATCACGTTCTGCATCTTTGCCCTCCTCCTCACTGGAATTGAAATACTCATCTCGCACCCGCGATTCTATTGGGGCGAAGTTGGCAACGTAGACATGCCATCGTTGTTCGATTTGCCGATTCCGGCATCGCGCGGATCAGTTAAGACTGGCTACTCGTTCGTGCTGCCGGATCAAAACGGCTGGAGCCGGTCCCTCCACTTTCAGGCCGGCTGGGTTGCCGTATTCACAGGTTTGCTATACACAGTCTTCGGCCTGTTAACCGGGCATTTTCGCAAAAACCTTCTCCCTGGCCGGGACGATCTTTCGTGGCGGATGCTCTCAGTTCAGATCTCCAATCATTTTCGCTTCAAGCGGCCCAGTGAAGCTAGCGCACAGTCTTACGGCTCCATACAGCGGCTCGCTTATTTGCTGGTCATCTTTGTTTTGTTCCCACTCATGATTTGGACCGGCCTGGCGATGTCCCCCGCATTCACCGGTGTGTTTCCATCTACCGTGTCAGTATTCGGAGGACAGCAATCTGCCCGCACGATCCACTTCTTTGTCACCATATCTCTGGTACTTTTTCTAGTGGTCCATATCATGATGGTCGTTCTTTCCGGCTTCGCGAGCCGAATGCGTGCAATGATCACCGGGTACCCCAGCCAGCATAAGGAGAAAGCATGAGCAATGTCACTCGCCGCAAGATGTTCACTACTGGACTGGCGGCAACTGCAGGTGCCTCAGGCATAGCTGTGGCCGCCCGTCTGGCAGATCAATATGGTCTGCTGCCGCCCGATTGCGGCAACATTTACCGCCCCGGAGAGATGTTGACTTTTGCTTCCCAACGATTACTGGGGAGCCAATCGCCCGCACGGGAATTTCATCCCAGCCAAATCTCGAAACCACCCCACGCAAACGGCAAGCCGCTTGCGAATAAGCAGTTCTTAAGTCTGGCGGCCGGAGGGTTTGCTGACTGGCGGCTTCAGATAGACGGCATGGTCGCCCGCCCATTATCATTGTCCCTTTCGGAGCTCAGGAGTTACCCTTCTCGAAGCCAGATTACGCACCTGGCATGTGAAGAAGGTTGGTCCTTTATCGCCCAATGGACCGGGGTGCCTTTGAGGCACATTCTGGAAATGGCGGGAGCATCTCCCAAGGCCAAATATGTTTTCTATTTTTCTATCCAATCCCGCTGGTGGGACAGCGTCGACATGGCCGATGCGTATCATCCCCAAACGCTGGTCACTTATGGAATGAATGGGGAGGATCTTCCTACTCGCCACGGTGGCCCACTCCGTTTGCGTGTCCCGCGTCAGCTTGGCTATAAGAGCGTGAAGTATATTACGCGCTTGACGGTCACCGATACCCAGAAAGGGTTTGGGAAAGGGATGGGTTCTTCCGCAGCGGAACGCGGTTATTCCTGGTACTCCGGGATTTGAGAGGTCCGGGCAACAAGAAATTGGATGTGCGGATTTCCTTTTTGAAATGATTTCAGCAATGGTCAGGAGTCGGATTCGAACCCCCGTCTCCTGGTCCCAAACCAGGATTCGGGGGATGAGGAGTGATTGCGCTGGGTTTCTCGGGGTTGCAATAGGATTTCGTTTTTTGGCTCTTGCGGCGGCGTAGCGGGTGGGATCGTACTATTGGTACTCATTTCCAAATTCTCCAGACCCAGTTTTTACATTTCTCGGGCAGACGTTGTGGATTCCGGCCTTGGATCACCCTTGGGAACTTTTGCTAATCCCAGAATTGTATCGACAAGCAGTCGAGGACGGCGCTAGGCCACTCGCCGCGACGGTGGCTTGATGCGGAAATCAACCTCCAGGCCCGCATCGGAGAGCATGTTGACCAGCGTATCTAGCGAGAACCGGCTGATTTTGCCGCGAGTCAGATCGGAGACCCTGGGCTGACTCACCTTCAATCGCTTGGCCGCGTCGGCTTGTGTCAAGCCTTCCTTCTCGATGAACTTCCGCAGCGCCGTCATCATCTCTGACCGGATCCGAAGGTTGCGGGACTCGGCGGGCGTGAAACCGAGGTCGGTGAAAACGTCGCCGCTTCCCATGGTGATCGTCGTGTCAATCGTGGTTTTCATGATTTTCTCGTTCATTTCGATTTCCTCGCCTCAATCAACGTAACGTTTCCTGCCCAAGTCAAGATCGGCTTTTCGGGTCGCCTGGGTCTTCTTCACGAAGCAGTGGAGCACGTAAACGGCTTCCTCGTATCGGGCGACGTAGAACACTCGGTATTCGTTGTCGCCGTGAACGCGGATTTCCATAACGCCCGAGCCTACATCCGGCATCGGCTTAAAATCCTCTGGCACTTCGCCGCGCTGAATCAATCCCAATTGGTAGCCCGCGTCCGAACGAATGTCAGCCGGGGGCCGCTTGCAACCGGACCCGACTGTCACCCATCCAGGCGATTGGCTTCCGAATCGACACCTCCTGATTATACAAGAGTGGATATATTTTTAGTGCGAGGACGTCCATGGACGGCTTAGCCATCGGAGCCGGTCGTAAAAGACGTCCAAAGGCGTCTTCGTTTTCTGGTTGGGTTTTCCTATGCGCCTGGGCTGCGGTTTCGCGAGGGTGAAGGCTGACAAACAGACGCGACGTCCGAATGGGTGTTGGCCAACGCCAACCTGCCCGTCGCACTGGGCCGTCGCGTTCATGGACCTCACCCGTACACGCTCGCCTTTCTATCTCGCCGGCCATAGCGACTTCTCAACGACCCGGCGCTACGTCCGAGCGCGGCCCGAGAATCTACTTCCTCTGCGTCAGCAATTCAACGCAAAAGATGTAACCCTGCTTTGGAGCTTAAACCCGAAGCCTGCGAAATTGCCGCCTGGACTGTTGAACAGAAAAGCCCGCTTCTATGGCAAGGCGGAAACGATTCGCTTCGCCTCCACTCCGAGTTGATCCAAGTCTTCTTCCAGGTTGTAGAAATGTACCGAGACCCGCAGCCAGCCGTAGCGCGATGAAACGTGTATCTTGCGCTCGCGCAACGCTTTGGCCAATGCCACCGAATCAACGCCTGGCCATCGGGCCGCGATGATGGGGCTGTTGTAATCGTTACTCCCTTCGGACAACAGTTCAGCCCCAAGCTCTTTCAAAATACCTCTGCACTGGTTCGCCAAATGAAGAACACGCTGTTCCACTACTGCTG
>JAYUSZ010000247.1:0-3984 GCA_043755435.1 Bryobacterales bacterium
TCCTGCGGGCAACCCAACTGCCGTTGCGCCGACGGCAAGAACCTTCATTTGCAATACCAGCTCTCCGTTTTAGTCGACGGCAAACCAAAAGCTTTCAACATTCCGACCGTGCTCGTCGATCAGGTGCGGGAGAGAACGGAACTGCGCCGTCGCTTTGAGGACGCCGCTGCAACCATCAGCGGCATTAATCTTAAGCGCTTGCTCAGCGAAAAAGCCGCCGCCAAGGTACGCCGCTAATTTTGTCCAGGCACCGGCTTGAGACTTATCTCGATAAGGTGTTCGGCTTCTCTTCGTTGGTGAGCGCGTTACCCGAAGGCCGGCAGTTTCCGCAGCACTCCTGGAAGAAAGTGTTCGACGCCGTTTTCCTCAGCGCGGCGATGCAGATTCCCAGTTTTCTACAGATTGAAGCTGCCTGCCGCGATGGTGTACTGGCCAAGCGCATCGGACCGATCAGTGACGATACGCTCGGCTACGCGCTCCAAAGGCAAGCGCCTGAACCCGTGTTTTCCCTTGGCTGCCAGATCGCCCTCCGCCTAAAACGAAACGGAGTGCTGCGCTCGGACTGGTCCAGAGGGCTGGTGGTAGCAGCGGTGGACGGAATTGAGATCTGCAGTTCGTTCGCCCGCTGCTGTGATGAGTGTATGGAACGAAAGGTTGAACATAAAGTGGGCGGACAGTTGCAGACTGACGTTCAGTACTATCACCGCATTGTCGCCGTTGTTGTCGTCAGTTCGTCTTTCCCGATCCCTCTGGGCATTCGCTTTCAAAAAGCCGGAGAAGGAGAAGTACCTTGCGCACTGGCGCTGCTTAAAGATCTGGTTATCCAGTTGGGTCCCCGCTACCTGGATGTGCTGGTAGGCGATGCTTTGTACCTTCAGGCTCCTTTCGTCAAACAGGTGGAAGATCTAGGGTTGGACTGGGCCTTTACCTTGAAAGAAAATCAGCCCGATTTATTGCGCGAAGCCGAGCGATTCACCCAAGGCCCCTGTGACATCTCTTCGGAGGACAAACAGGAACTCCACTTGTGGCACCTACCGGAGGTCGATTGGCCCGTTGCCGATCGTTTGGTGCGCGTTGTGAAAACTGTCCGCATCAACAATAAAGGCCACATCGCTATTCGGCAACAGGATGGCCATCGCATCAAAAGCAAGGTGGCGGTGACGCGGGAAAGCACCAACTTCTACGCCACCAATATCCAACTCGGCTTGATACCGCCGCTGTTCATCCATCAACTCGCCCGCAGCCGATGGCGCATTGATGCTGAAGTATTTCAAACCATCACTGTCGATTGCCATCTGAAACACCCCGCCGTCCACCAAAGCAATGCTCTTGTGCTGCTGATCATGATTCGGATGCTGGCCTATACGCTTTCTCTGGTTTTCTATCATCGGCAGATCCGAAGTCATGCCATCAAAAAATGGGAAACCTTTCATGTTTTCGCCCTCCGACTTGCCCAATGGTTTCTGGCTCCTTCCACCAACACCAGTTGATCGCTCGACCTAGCAGGCCGCGATTTGTCCATCCCTTTTCACGGCTCTTCGTTGACGCCGACGCTGCCCTATTTTCTATCACTCCAAAATCAGCATAAACGGGCGCTATTCGTCAATAGTTTTCGCCACCTATCTCCTTTACAACTCCAGCAGGCCGTCTCTCTATCAAAACTCCTTCAGAATCAGATCGCTGCCTCGCTTGTGGGGGCCGGTTTAAGGAATCGCTGAAGGTACCAGGGAATACGACGACGTAAGAATCGAAAGCGAGTCATAATTAAAGCATGAGCACCCAATTATCAAAATCAACTCGCCGGGCATTCGCCGGCACTGCAGCCGCTGCTACCGGTATTTTGTTCGTGAAACCTTCGCAAGTAAGTGGATCGCAAGCTAACTCGGCAGTTACGATTGGCCTGGTTGGCTGTGGTAATCGCGGCATGTACGTCAGCGGCCTTTTCGCCCAAAACGAATTGGCGCGAGTAGCTGGCTATACGGACATCTACGAAGACAAGTTCGCGGCTGCTGCGGCGAAATACACCGGAGCGAAACGATTTAAAGATATTGATGCCGTGCTAGCCAGCAACCTCGATGCGGTTCTAATTGCTACGCCTGCGTTTCTGCATCCAGAGCATTTCGAAAAAGCTGTGAAGTCCAGGAAGCACATTTTCCTCGAAAAGCCTGCAGGAGTGAATGCGGAAGGTTGCCTGCGTGTCCTGCGTGCTGCCAAGAGTGCGGATCCAACCAAGCGCATTTCGATGGACTTTCAACAACGCTACGGTAAGGATTACATTAAGGCTCATGAAATTGTGAAGTCCGGGGAACTGGGTCCGATCAAGCAGATTCGTGCTTCCTGGATGGGCGGTGGGCCACCAATCAAAACCGGCCATGCAGCTTCGGAAGAAAAAATTCGTAACTGGTTTTTCTATCGTGAACTTTCGGGCGATATTCTTATTGAACAGGACTGCCACAACATCGACGTTGTGAATTGGTTTATGGGGTCGCATCCGGTGCGCGTCAGCGGCTATGGCAGCAGAGTTTCCAGAACACAGATTGGCGATGTATACGACAACCTCAGCCTCAGTTTTCAATTCGCTGACGGTACAATTTGCAGTTATGCCGCCAATCAGTTTGGCAATCCAGGCTGGACGGATATTTCCGAAACTTTCGTGTGCGCCAATGGCGTGGTGAATGTGGGCCGCAAGGGTTATACAATCTATCGTCCCGGCAAGCCGGAAGAAAAGGCTGAAACGAAGTACGACATCACTAAGGACAATGTAAATGCCTTTGTGGATGGTGTACGAACCGGCAAACTGGAAAACGCTGCGCTATGGGGCGCTGAATCTTCTTTGGTTGCGGTGATGGCATTGCGCGCCTGTGTTGAGGGACGCGAAATGACCTGGGACATGGTGAATCGCGGCTAGTAACTGACCAACAAACGCATGCGAACAATATTCGTATTCGTGTTCTTGTTAACTTGCGGCCGGGGCAGCATGATTGCGTCTGAACTGAAGTGCTGCGACTTTTCTTCAGCGGAAAATGAAAAGCTAAACAAGGGTGAGGCGGTGGCGCGGCTGTTCAAAACCACAGATCGTGATCTGGCTATCGTGGGGGCCGTGAAACTTAGGAGGACGAAGGAAGAATTTCTGCAATGGTTTCGCAACGTGGAAAATTTCAAATTCAGTCCCATAGTTGCCGAAGTCGCGGCCTTTCAAAACCCGCCGAAACCGATTGATCTGTCGAAGCTTACTCTGGACGAGCAGGAATTGAAAGACATTCGCGTGTGCGTGCCAGGTAAGTGCAACTCGAAGCTGAGCGCCCTGGAAATCAATCGGCTTAAGAATGATGTGGATTGGAAGTCCGCCGAGGCTCCTCAAAGAGCCAGCGGTTTGTTTCGGGAAATGATGCACGACTATGTCGCCACTTATCTACAACGGGGCAACGCAGCCTTGGGGCGGTTGAACGACAAGGAGAATGCGTCCGACATAGCAGACACGTACGTATCCATGATCCAGAATTTCCCTTACTTGCGCCAAGCCTTCCCAGCGGTGTTCCAGGAGCTTCGTGAGTTTTCCGGGGCGGCACCGTCGAATCCCAATCATTTTGTTTATTGGTCGCGCGAGAAGTACGGGTTTGGGATGAAACCGCTTTTGAACATCATTCACATTTCCATTCATAAGCCATTGCCAAACACTGTATTGATCATCTCGAAGCAAATCCGGTCTACCCATTACTTTGACGGGTCGCTAGGCGTCACTATGCTTGTGGATGCCCCGGGAGGAGCCTACCTTGTGTACATCAATCGGTCGCGCATTGATCTACTGCGGGATGCAGGTTGGTTCAAACGGACTTTAGTAGAACGAGCCGTGCCTGGCGCTACACGCAAAGAGATGATTGGAATTAGGACACGGTTAGAGCAATCATTGGGTCATAATGATTGAGACTAAGCCCTAAGGAGCCTCCCGTGTCAATCAGCGCATCCCTTCTACCTGAGTACGAT
>JAYUSZ010000248.1:0-9981 GCA_043755435.1 Bryobacterales bacterium
AATACGGATCGAGCCAATGCAGCATTTGGCACCATACGGTCCACGTTTCCGGCGCGGCAAATTCAGTTCGCCCTTAAGTTTTACTTCTAGTGACACTTCGAAATCTGGGTATTGCGAGCCAAACGGGGACACTGGTGCCTGGCACAAGCTATGATAATCCACATAAAATCACAACGCTGCCCTAAGCGGGCTGCCTGGCGCGGGTGTCCCCTTTTGGCGGCCTTTTTCGAGCACTTCAGTCTCACCCGGGCGATTCTACTTCATTGTTTCTGAAACAGTAAGTCCATTTTTGTGAACCATCTAGTCGCATTTTTCTCGACTCAACTGCCGGTTTTAGGCTGATGTGGTGGGATTCCGCAGCCCACATCAGCGCAATAGAAGCTTTAGCGTTGCTCTTTGGACGGAGTCTGAAAAGTTCTAGTTGAAACCGCACCCTGACCGCGCAGCCACTCAACAAGTTTCGGATTTCCATTCCGCACCGCTGCATCCAGTGGCGTAAGATGGTCGTGACCAACCCAGTTCAAATTTGCCCCGCGGCTCATCAAATATCGCGCTGCAAGCAACTGCCCCCCATGGCACGCTCCCCAAAAAGCATTGGTCAGCTCCTCAATCGTCGGCGTTGTCTCACAATGTTCTTCAACTCGATCCATCAATCCCAGCGCTGCCGCCTGCCAAATCGTCGCCTTAGCCCCGCGCTCAATCAATCGTCTAGCCGCGCCCCACGTTGCAAAAGCCACTGCATCAGCCAACGGAGTACCTCCGCCGATCACCGCCCCCTCTGCTTCTATATCCGCCCCGTGATCCAGCAACGCATCAACAGCGGCAACATCATCACTACTTGCCGCCCAGTTAAGTGGAGTCTCCGCATGCGGCATCTCCAAAGCCTTTGCGTTAACATCCGCACCATACCCCACTAACATTGAAATCGTCTCCCGAACTTTCGGAAAGTGCCCCGGCCAGTCCGTTGTCACATGCAGCAAAGTTCGCTTGCCGTCCACTCTGGCAAGAACAAGAGTGGCATCCGAACCCAGCAACCGCCCCAGCGCCGCTATGTCCCCAGCTTGAATGGCCTCAACAATGTCGGTACCCATTACTCCCGCTGATACTCCACGCCAACCGCACTAAACCGAATCGTATCCCGCCAGTTCGGACCCGCAATCAGCACCGCCCCATCGCTCAATCGTTCGAAGCGGAGCACCGCAGGTTCCAAGCCGTAAGGTTCAAGCAACGTCACAAACTGCGTCTGCGTTGCCGTGCGTCGCCGTGCCATCACGTAGGAAACCGGGCGCGTCAGATCCTCGCCCAAACCGTTGCCGGTCACCACCGTGGTTGCACCTTCCGCCGAACCCAGCATCCATAAACGCACGCCTCGAATAGGCGCATCAAACTCGGCCACGCGGACCGGTTCTTCAATCTCATAGATCAGGTCTATGTCGTCAGCATAGATCGCCCCTTCCCCTGGCGAACCAGCCGTTTGCTGCAGCTCGAAGGAAACATTCCGCACCGGCAAATCAATCACGCCGTCGTTGTTGCCCAGGTAATGAGTCCAACGCAATGGTGCAGTAACTTGGATCTCCTTCCAGCCATTCCAATCAATCGTGATCAGCGGCGAAACAAATCTCTCGTCGCTAGCATCGTTCAAGCGCAACGCCACCCGATGGCGCGATCCATCTCCGTACAGCATCAGCCGGATCCCCTTTGGCGCAACATCAGGTTGTTGTATCGGCACTGCAGCGGTGGTGTAAAGCAGGTAGCCCGCACCGTTGAATTGATATCCCAGCTTGCCCGATGAAGAACCGCGATACGTCTGTTCGCGAGACAGTGCAAAGCTCCCCTTCACATTCGAAGTGCTCGCAAATACAGTTCCATATGCAATCGAAGGGAGCCGGCTGCCGTCAAATCGCAACTGCCAATCACCTGACGTTGATGCTGACCGATTGCCAGTCAAATGTTGATATCCCGCAGTGCGCGGTAGCGTTGCACCGGAGTTGAGTGGTAGATCTGTCAGCACCTCTCCTGCATTGTGATACATCCAATCAAACTGGCGCTCCTTTCCATCGGTGCTCGTGGCGTCGAAAATATCCAGCGCATAATCGCCGGTCACCAGCAACGAACGCGTCAACCGTGCATTCGCGTAAACAGGTCCAGCATTAGCTCGGACGTATGAATAGTCGGGCGTCAGTTGGCTGGCCAGTAGTTCTCCGGTGGCAGCAGCTTGAGTTCGTTCGTCAACAACAATGGTGTTGTGCGCCACTGTCTGCTGATACCATGTCGCGTGTGTAGGTGCGGCATAGGATTGGGTGCCAGGGTCCACCGCCAGAATCCCTTCACGCGCGTAGCTCACAAAGTTAAGCTTGTCGAAGTGGCCGTGTCCGCCGCCATGCGGACCGTATTTAAGGATCACTGTATGATCGGTTGCCGATCGCAACACCGCATAGCCCGAATCGGGGAAGATAGTGCTCTTCTGTGGCACGCGCTCGCCGGCCAAGGGTAACTCAGGCACGCCCCACAGCAAGGCCTCGCGGCCACGGCTCCGTGAACCGGCGATCATAGCAAATAGCGGATCGCCCCACCGGGCATAGGCGCTCTCGTACCAACGATTGTAGTTGCGCAGGTTCACGGTGGTCGCATCGTTGAATGGCGCAAGCGTCCCATCGGGTAGCGCGAATCGCGCCGGCGCTGAAAACATCCGTGCGAAGCTTTCGTCGGCGAATAAATCCACACCGGACCGCACCGCCATTTCGGCAGTCTGCATCAGCGCGTCCAGCGCATAGTAATGATAAGTGAAACTGCCTTCGTACCAGAAGCCGTCCCCTGTCACCGAGTTCTTCAGTTGAAAACGAAATCCGCTGGGACCCTCAATTACCTTTTCAATCAGTGCTCTATCGTTCAAACAAAACGCCACCGCCGCCATTCCTGCGTTATGCCAGGATTGCCAGTTGCTGATGCCCATGTCATTTCGATCAATGGTGGCCGTTGCCGCACGCAACAGATCACGTTCAATCCTGTCCCGCTGCTCTTGTGTGAGTACGTCGGATCCCGCCAGCAGATCATAAGCCCAGGCCATCGGGATGAGCCATATGGCCTCATCCAGCGTTTGCGCGTGGACCCGGGCCCCGGAACGGGTGTTCCGATTGTCCTTGTCGTGCAGCGCCATCGACACGTAACGATCGGCGTAAGCATTCAGGATCCATGCCGCCTGTTCGGCGTAGGCGCGTTTCCCTGTTAACCGGAATGCCAGTGCCAGATCGCGAGCCGCATTGGCCAGTGCATCGTGACGTTCGCCATAAATCACTTGGTCGTAGGGCCAGCCCGTGAGGCGGCGATTGTCGCTGGGACACACGTTGCCGTTCGGAGCCTCGAACCGCAAACGCACTCCCGTTGTTGGGCAAACGTACCAATGCCACCATTGCCCACCTTCAGGAGGTAACGCAAGTTCACGCAAGCCATAACGGGATAAGTGCGATTGCGGCCACGCTTCCGCAGCACTACTAATGCTCGCCTTCTGGTCAGCAGCCCAACGGAACCGCGAGGTTGAATCCTCAATACGCGCGAAGTCCCCGGTGGTTAACAAACGAGATTGCGCGGCCAGACCGGACGCAAGGATAAGCAGGATCAACAAGGAACGCATGGGCATTTTCATAATAATTGATAACGGCCCAGGGTGCCCCGCGTCGGTCAACCTTTGACGAACGAACGCAGCAATCGGATAGCGTTCGGGATCACTGCAAATTTATCAGCCTTACCTTCATAAATCATGCTGATGAACCCGTTGTAGTTTACCTTGCGAAGGATACTAAAAACACGGTCGTAATCAATCCATTTCTCCCGCCCGTTCTCATCCAGATCGTAAACCTTGGCCCGCACGAACTGCGTCAACGGAGCTACTTGTTCTATACTGCGATAGTAATCGTCATAGTTTGTTCCAGGGATCTTCGGCCCATTCGGTCCGTTCCTGCCTGCGAAATGACCGGTGTCCAGAAGCAGGGTGAAGTTCGGATGATTCACTTCGCGGTGGAAACGCAGCATGTCATCGCCAGTACTCGTCAGACCACTGTGGTTTTGCAGTGAAACCGTCATGCCTAACTCAGCCCCAATCTCGGCGGTTTTCCGCAGCGCATCCACGCCACGACGAAACGCTTCGCCCTGTTTCTCAGATGAAGGTGCCGAGCCCACAAACGTCCGCAGGATTGGAGCCCCCAAAAACATTCCCGCCTCCATTGCCACCCGCGCCTTCTCCAGTTCTTTCGGGATGGCTTCTGCTGACCGCCCAAATTCCGTGCTTACGCAAATGGAGGCGATAGGCATCCCCCGGTTCAGGCACCCTCTTCGCACTTCTTTAAGGTACGCCCGGTCAACTTGGTTCTTCAGTTGGCTCACGTGGATATCAAGTCCATCAAGATCCAAAGCCCGGCAGGTGTCCATAAAACTGAAGATGTCCATCTTGCCGGCATTAAACTCCGCCTGATAGTTTATGGTCGATTGGCTCATGTGAAAATACTTCGGTCTAACGGCTGGGTTTGCAGGCGTAGCGGCAAGCCCGGCAGTTCCGGCAAATCCCACACCGCCAGCAAGCACCGAACGTCGGCTCAGTTCATTCGACATAAATATTCTCCTTCTCAAGACTCACGATCCGCCAGGTCTCAATTTTCATTTCCCGGCCGACCCCGCGATTATACACTCTATCGTGAAGATACGATCACTTGACGAACTGTGATGAGTTCGGATGATACTACAAAAATACAGGTGCCGAAAAATTTGCAGCGTGCCGTTTAATCGTCTCGTCAAGCCCAATATCGAACCTGAAAAAATCACCAAATGTTGCGGAAATTCACACTCCTTGCTGCGGTGCGTGCTTTTCTTGCATTCAGTCAATCGGCAACTGAGTCGACAATAAAATCTTCAGACATTGACAACTTTTGGCGTGCCTACGATGCCAGGCAAGCGCACCGAGACATTCCAGAGGTCTCTATTTCGACCGGGCCCCGCCAGGCCTGCGTGACTTTCTCCAATTGCCCATTGGATCAGCAGCCCAACTCGCGGCCACGGTAGACCGTTATCCGAAATTCTATGCGTCTGTATCTCAGCCGGTTTCAAAGAAGAGATGTTTCATTCATCCATCAGCTTCGAGGCCCAGTGTCCGACTGCCGACCATTCTTCCGCAATCCGGTTGACATAACACGGGTAGTGATTTCAGTCTATGACCCTGATTTGATGCATACAACAGCAATTCTGCTCTCTCACCGAACCGGTTGAGCATAAGTTTCTACGAATCGCTTAACGATCTCATTGAACCGTTCTGGATTATCTAAAAAGACGGCGTGTCCGACATTGTTCATCACCTCCAAGAGACCGGCCGGCAATTCCTTCCGGAGAGTGGCGGCGATTGGGTCCGCACCGGGACCGGAACGGTTGATGAACAAAACCGGTTTGTCCAATCGCTTCAGTGCCTGGCGACTGTCACGGCCCAAGTTATCCGCCTGCAGTGCAATGGCGACTGGAGTTGGTGTTTTCAGGTTGGCCGCGCCGATCTTGTCAAACAGATCCTTGCCGTGCGACCTCTGGAACATGCCTGGAACCTGTTCTGACACGAACTTCTTTCGATCACTCAGCATGGCATGCACTTGCTGTTGAAACTGATTGATAGCCGTAGCGTCGGTTGTCTTGAACAAAGTGCCGTTGACCAGAACCAAGGCCCGTAGCGACGAAGTACCAAACTGCTCGATCAGGCTTAGTGATTCTACAACGCCTCTCGACCAGGCGATCAGCACGACCGGGCGAAGACCGAGCTCTTCGATCACATCATGAACATCTCGCGCACGCCGTTCCGTGTAGTTTCCCTATTCGACTTTGTCGAAATTACCCTGAGATCGCGGATCGAGTGAAATCACTCGCCATTTGCCTGAGAACAATCGCATCTGTGGAGCCCAGAATTCAGCTGCCCCGGTCCAACCCGGGAGGAAGAGAATAGCGGGGCCTTTCCCTGCCTCGAGGTAGTGGAGCTTGACACCGTCGCTGGTCCGCGCGAAGCCGCTTTTGAATCCACTGGAATCAATTGAAGGATCGGCGGCCCGGAGAGGCCACCAGCAAGCGCATAGCAAGAGTACAGCTGAACCATTCGATTTGGGTCTTTTGAACATAGCCGCCAACTATAACACGCGCCAGAATACGACGCGGCTTCCGCGAGAACAAGGAAGCGAGCTGTCGGGGGAAAGGGTGCCACGAAAATGTGCACAGACTCCTGTGGAGTCGCAAATTGTTCCGCGGGAGCGGGAACTTCGCCTTTGTTTCTGTAGTCTAAAAGCTTGAGGTGTAGGTAGACAAATGCGTCATGCTTTTTTAACTATTCTAGGTTGCACGTGTGTTTTCGCTCAGCCTTTGAAGGAAAATGCGAGGGACCTTGTGCTAAAGCAGACTGTGGATGCGGGCGTTCCAATTATTCATCTTCGCAACGTCTACAGCGCCGCAGCGACGGCTTGGGTTGTAGGATGTCAAATTGCCAGCAGTGGGGAAGGGCCTTTGAAATGGCATTGGACCAATCAAAACCTTAGCCTGGAGGGAAAACCACTCGGCCCGGGACAGGAAACGGCATTCCAGATTACATCCCTTCCTATCGCGGTGGCGCCAGTTACAGTTAAGGGGAGTTGCGACAAGTTCCGATTGATCGCGGCTGTTTTTGCGGATGGTACAGTGACGGGCGATCTGAAATGGATCTCGGCGACAGTGGCCGAAGAGCGGAGGGTTTATCGGGATATTGCAAAAGCTACGGACTTGCTAAAGAATTCCGTGGCGCAGGGAACAGATCGGCCAGAGGTGATCCAGCAACTGACAGATTGGCAGAAAGCCGGCTTACGTGACGGCATGCCTCAACAGCCTTCACCTGGTTCGACGATGGTTTCTGGGCTAAGTTCGGGTGCTCCGGTCAGACCGTCTGTAAGCACGCTGGTTCCTGGGGCGGCGCTTTGGTTGATTCAAAAGCAAGGAAAAGACAATCCCGAAAGCATCAAACTTCTTACGGAGTGGCAGGAGCGGATTGGTCCAATGGGGCGGATGCCGGAAGTCCGCGAACTCCCAACTGGTGGAGGCAAACAAGGCAAGGCAATCGCGCCAGCACCTGGATCGGGGATGGTGGGCAAGGCGGCTCCCGATTTTAGACTAAAGGACTTGGATGGCCACGAAATCGCGCTGAAGGAGCTTCGGGGTAAAGCCGTATTCATGAATTTCTGGGCCACCTGGTGCGAGCCATGCAGGGCTGAAATGCCGCAGATCCAGGCCTTGCACGACCAGTTCAAAGATAAAGGATTGGTGGTGATTGGCATAAATTACAGCGAGCCGGCGGAGACGGCGAAGAAGTACTTTACTGAGGGTAAGTTCACGATTGGGAACTTGCTGGATGCTAGCAGTGAAGTCTACGAAAAGTACGGCGGCGAAGGGATTCCGAAAGTTGTGCTGATCGACAAGGACGGGATTGTGCGCTACTTCCAGCAAGGATATAGCAGCAGGCAGGATTTCCTTGCTGAGGTTAAGAAGCTGGGGCTTTGATGAAGTGAAACCGTACCAGATAAATGTTGTCGCCCTTGCCGTGTTTGGCTACTTTGAGTAGGTCAACGATGCCGAGAAATCCAGAGGCTTTGGCTAGCTGGGGAGTGATGTCTGGAAGACCAATCGGATTGATGGAATCAATTTCAATTTCTCCATCTTCCATGCGATATCGCGCACCGACGCGGACATGAGGGCGTGTCCAGATGCGAACGCTGCAGGTGATTTCTCCACGGCGAACGCCGTCGCGAAGACGTTTGGTGAAGACCATTGAGCCAGTTTACAACGATAGAACGAGGCTATTGCTTCAGGGTGCTTTCAATAAACGGTTCAATCACGGTATCGCGTTCTTGAACCGGAATCTGATGGCCGTATCGAGGGTAGATAATCGCGCGGGCCTTTCCTCCGCGTGAATTGATCTGCTGGGCCAATTGCCGACCTTGATCGGGGCTTGTGCGATCGTCCAATGCCCCATTCAAAATGAGTACGCTGGCTTTGATCTTAGCAGCGGATCGAAGGATGGAACGCGCCGCCAAAGCTTGGTGCTGCCCTCCTGTTTCGCTTCGAATGGATTGGGTGATCAACAAAGCTGCCGGCGTCTTGGCTTCGGCGATAAATTGTGGCAGATCGAATAGCCCAGAGATTAAGACAATTCCGGCGATGGATGGGTCGGCTGCAGCAATGAGGCCACCGACAAGTGCTCCGCGGCTGATGCCTTCGATGACGACTTTTCCTTTTGCCGTTTCTCCGGTTGATACGAGCTTGTCGATGACGGCGGAAACGGCGCGCTGGGTCAAGGGGCCGCAGAAATCAGGTGGTCCAGTAGAGCGCCCGTAGCCTGGTTGAGAAACTGCGACGGCAAGGTATCCACGCTTGGCCCACCGATTCAGGACGCCCCAAGATACGAAATCCTGAGCGCCGCGACGTGGGGCATCCTGATGGCCATGGAGGAACACAACGGTGGGCCAGGGGCCGTTGCCGGTTGGTTTATTTAAGAAATATTCAATGGTTTTGGTGGTGTCCGATGGGTGGGGGATCGTAAGGCTTTGTGCATTCAGGGTGGTTGCGACGAAGCATGATGCAAGCACGTGTAGTGCTGTGGTGGCCATGCCGGGTGCTGTCATCATGCTTCCAGTCTATTAGAGATGGACTATGACAGTTGCCTCATATGTTAGCCCTGATGGCAGAAGATGAGGAGGAGTTAGGGAATGCAAGGTCCTTGACGACTTAAACTTAGGAGTTTGGTTGAAAATACTCTAAGATGTTTCATTGAAATCGCGCTTTCTCGCTTGCACAATCAAGAATTCTTTCATAACTGCTTAATTTTGTCTCCCATGCCAATTCTGAAGTACGCCGGTGCGCTGCGATGTCCATTGAGCCATTTTGAGGCGATAAGAGCGGTTGTTGCCCTGTGCGTATTAAGCCTGGACGAATGGGGCGGAGTTCGAGATTTGGCGGCTTTTGAATTCTGCCTTTCAACCTTGGATTCGTAGGAGATTCGAAAGTGTTTGAGGTTGCGCCTGCAGGACGAGGAGTTGCAGATTCGGGGGGAAGCCACTGGAACACCGACGTGATCCTTTCGTGTTTGAAATCACTCACTCATGATTTGGGAACTTTTGACGCCTGGAGGCAGCCGTTGTGTTAATCGGCGGTCATCCAGGAAACGACCGGACAGCGGCCGAACTGCGGGTTGAATTGCTGGAAATGTATCCAAGCGTATGATGGCTTTATGACTGCAGAATTTCTTGAAGAGTCCATATCTGTGTTGGAACGTACTCCGGCAACGCTGAATGCGATGTTGCGCGGCTTGCCAGATGCATGGACGTTGGCCACTGAGGGGCCTGGGACATGGAGTGCTTATGTTGTAGTTGGACATTTAATTCATGCTGAGAAGGCTGACTGGATGCCGCGCTTGGCGATGATTTTGGAGTATGGGGAGATTCGGCCGTTTGACCGGTTCGATCGGAAAGCACAGTTTCGGGATAGCGATGGGAAGGAGCTGCCCGCTTTGCTGGATGAGTTCGCCGGCTTGCGCCGGGACAATTTGAGGCGCTTGCGGACGCTTGATTTGCAGCCTGCGCAACTTGAACTGAAAGGGACGCATCCGGATTTGGGTACGGTGACGGTGCGCCAGTTATTGGCTACTTGGACGGCGCACGATTTGGGGCATATCGTTCAAGTGAGCCGAGTGATGGCGAAGCGCTACAAGCAGGAGGTGGGTCCTTGGGCGGAATATCTTTCGGTGATGGGATAGGCTGCTAGTTTCTGCGGCTCAGCATCCAGGCGACAAAGCCTAGGCAGGGGTCGAGAATTGCGAAGACTCCTAAGGAATGAGGGAAGATTCCGGAGAGGAGCAATGGCAACAGTACGGCTGGGACCAAAATAATTCTGTCGATGATAGATGCGGCGACGAATTGACGAAGGCCGGAGCGTCCTCCAAAA
>JAYUSZ010000249.1:0-26715 GCA_043755435.1 Bryobacterales bacterium
GGCTGCCCGTGATTTTGTGGATAAGATCTACGACGTGCACTTAAAGGACACTGAAATCCTATGGCATATTGTGAAGAAGGCAGGCATTCAGCCGGTGAACAATGTGCGCTGGTGGCGCTTCCGAGTGCCAGGCCAAGGTTCTGTGGATTGGAAAGGATTCTTTGCAGTGCTTTCTGAAGCGGGCTACAAAGGTGCCATGAATATTGAGAACGAAGATCAGTTCTACTATCCGGCGTATGAGCAGGGGAATTTCACAGAGCAGTATAAACGTGGTTTCCGCATGGCACATACGTTTCTAAAAACGATCGTGCCACCGGTAACGGCTTAGGTGCGTTGCCACCCTAGTTACTGTTACAGAGGCGCGACCGTGAGGGAGGGCTCTTTTCCACCAGGGATTACTAGGCGGCATCCGCGATGGGTGCCAGCCAGCGAACAAGGAAAAAGTGACGCCCACAAAGGGCGCATCGAAAGGGCCGCAGTATCCAATGGATACTTTTTTCAAATGCGTTCCGCACGCCCACGCTTCGGAAATCGACAGATCTACAATTCGGACAGCGTGCGGATAGCATTGGTTTAAGTCATTTTCAAGTACTGCTAAACGTCGGTTTTCGCCGCGCTACCTGTTGTGCGGCGAGCGTTGTTCCTAAGGTTGGGTGCAGAGTTTGCAGCATTTGGTGTGCTGCTTCGGCCGGATGCAGAACGCCCAGCCTCGCGGGCTGCTTGAATCTGCTCCGGGGTCCTCAAATCTGGTGCCGACGGCGTGCCGCCTTGTCTTGCCCGGGCAACCTTGCGCTTATGTGTCTTTGCTAATCTCTTATCCATTCATTACCTCGCTTATTGATCTGGTTTTCCTTGAGCAGTAAGATCATGAACAAACCCCGGATTTGCCGGTTTCGCCGTAGGAGGCCTACGCAGAGACTTCTTTCTTAGAATTTCATTCCGCTCCGCTGTGCGGCCATCGGCAAAAGAACTCATGTCCTCTTCCGAAAAGATGAAGCTACGTTCCTCCTCACCTTCATCACGCCGCTCAAGAAGCCTCCGGCACAACAATGGAAGCTCTTGAACGGGAATGGCGTATCGTTGGATCAACGACATATCTGTCTTAACGGTGAACTCGGTCCTGGATTTGTCCGCATCAATCCGTTCAAACGCGAAGACTCGAAATCCCTTATCTGGTGTGAACCCGGTAAGAACGAACTGCATTTTTGGTTCCATATGGAAATTCTCCTTTCGCGTTTAACAACTGATACGACTCAACCTTAATTATATTCCTCTATGCTTCTTCTACAATCCCGCAGATCATGGCTTCGGTTGTCAGCATTAAGGATGCAATGGAAGCAGCATTCTGAAGAGCTGAGCGAGTTACCTTTGTAGGATCGATGACACCGGCCTTCACCAAATCTTCGTACACTTCGGTGGAAGCGTTGAAGCCAAAGTTTGGATCCTTCTGGTTCCTTACTTTTTCAACCACAATGGAGCCTTCAATGCCGCCATTGAAAACAATTTGACGGATTGGCTCTTCGCAAGCGCGGCGAACAATGGTTACACCGAACTGTTCGTCATCTTCCAGCTTCAACTTTTCAAGGACAACGGAAGCACGAAGCAGTGCAACGCCGCCGCCAGGAACAATCCCTTCTTCCACAGCTGCGCGAGTGGCATGCAGAGCATCTTCCACGCGAGCCTTTTTCTCTTTCATTTCGGTTTCGGTGGCAGCGCCAACTTTGATGATTGCCACACCGCCAGCCAGTTTGGCCAAGCGTTCCTGCAACTTCTCGCGGTCGTAATCGGAAGTGGTTTCTTCCACTTGATTGCGAAGCTGCTTGATTCTGCCGGCGATGTTTGCCGCCACACCAGCACCGTCAATAATCGTGGTATTGTCCTTATCCACAGTGACGCGTTTGGCGCGGCCCAGATCTTCCAATTGAAGACTTTCCAGCTTAATTCCGGTCTCTTCCATAATGGCCTTGCCGCCAGTAAGAATGGAAAGATCTTCCAGCATGGCTTTGCGGCGATCCCCAAATCCAGGTGCTTTCACTGCGCAAACATTGAATGTTCCGCGCAGCTTGTTCACTACCAAAGTTGCCAGCGCTTCGCCTTCCACTTCTTCAGAAATAACCAGTAAAGGCTTGCCCGCGCGAACAACTTGTTCCAGCAGCGGCAGGATATCCTTCATGCTGCTGATCTTCTTTTCATGAATCAGAATGTAAGGATCTTCCAGCACGCATTCCATGCGCTCCGGGTCGCTCACAAAGTATGGAGAAAGGTAGCCGCGGTCGAACTGCATGCCATCCACGGTTTGCAATTCTGTGGTCATGGTCTTCGATTCTTCAACCGTGATCACGCCATCTTTGCCCACTTTCTTCATTGCTTCGGCAATCACATCACCGATGGTGGAATCGCTGTTGGCGGAAATACGGCCCACTTGGGCAATCATGTCGCCGGAGACGGGCTTAGAAAGCTTCTTCAGTTCTTCAACGGCCAGTTCAACGGCTTTATCGATGCCACGCTTAACGGCCATTGGGTTAGCACCCGCCGTTACTGCTTTCACACCTTCGCGGAAAATCGCTTGAGCCAGAATTGTTGCAGTGGTGGTGCCGTCGCCGGCTACGTCGGAGGTCTTAGAGGCAACCTCGCGCACCATCTGCGCTCCCATGTTTTCCAGCGGATCTTTCAGCTCCACTTCTTTCGCCACGGTTACGCCGTCTTTGGTGATGGTTGGGCCGCCGAATTTCTTCTCCAGCACAACGTTACGTCCGCGCGGTCCAAGGGTTACCTTGACTGCTTCTGCCAGCTGATTCACGCCGCGCAAAATCGCTTGCCGGGATTGGTCACTATAAGTAATCTGTTTTGCCATTATGATTCCTAATTAATCGATTTGTTGACTTACTTTGCAGACGCTTCGAGAACGGCAAAGACTTCGTCTTCCCGCATGATGATGAACTCTGTTCCATCCAATTTCGTCTCGTTGCCGGAGTACTTTCCAAAAAGGATGCGGTCGCCCACTTTCAGGTCGATATCCACCTGTGTGCCGTCTTCCAGCCTTTTGCCATTACCAATTGCCAGCACTTCACCTTCTTGGGGTTTTTCCTGTGCGGAATCGGGAATGATGATCCCGTTCCGGGAGGTCTCTTTCTCGTCGATGCGCTTCACCACAATGCGGTCGTATAAAGGTCGAATATTCATTTTCTGATCTCCACTAAATTCTTAGACTGTGCGCCGGGCTGCTTTTCGGACCTTGATTTCCTGGTACCTGGAATCCGCAGCAATCATTTTGCGCACCTGATCTGTCAATTCCTGCCAATCGCGGATAAAGTATCCCGCCTCATTCTTTGCCATCACTTCCAAGCGCTTTTCTTCAAGAATGGCGATGACGGCTAAGGTATCGGTTCGATCCACTTCCAACTGTTTCAATGCCGTGGCTTCAAAGGCCTTTGCGACGCGGTCAAACTCAGCATTCACTCGGGGCTTAATCTGCTGTGCCCACTCGATTTGGTTTGTAGTGCCCGTCATCGATTGCTGAGAATCGAACATCGCAGTCTCCTCGATTGTTTTGGGGCTAAGGGAAGGGGGCAGATCCTCTGACTTAGTTCGGATGAATCTGCGGTTGGGCGGGGACGCCCATCCATTAACCATTATCGGTTAATTCTTATTGCGTGTCAAGCAAGGTATATGCGACACTACAATCGTCGATTTACCAGTTTCGGTTAACCGGCAGCAAGACCAACTATGGACGTTTCCGAACTGATCAAGCAGCGTTTGAAAGATCTTGGGCTTGAGCAAAAAGACCTTGCGGCTGCTGCTGAAGTTACCGAATCCTACATTTCGCAGTTGCTTGCTCGTAAGAAGGCTCCTCCGGCACCTGGGAGGACCGATATTTACGAAAAGATCGGCAAGGTGTTGCAACTTCCCAGCGGCGAAATCACGAAGCTTGCCGACCTACAACGAAAAGAAGAACTAAGGAAAAAAATAGCGGACCCTCCAGGACCTCTATTCAAAGAGTGCCGCGAGTTGGTTTTGCGCAAATGCAATCCAGCCAAGCAAGACGAAATGTGCCGAATCTTCGAAAAAGACCCCTATGGCGAGTTAGAGCGGTTAGTAACTCAACAACTTCTGGCTGTTACTCAAAAAGTTGCCGGTGAGCAAACGCAGAATGAGGATTGGCTGCGTGTGATGACCCAGCTTAGCGGCGGGGGCTATGAAGGCACGCGAGCCGCGGTGCTTGAGTTTTTGAGTGCAGACATTCTGAACGTCTCTGGTGGCAAGCTGATTTCTATCCTTGACACATTGATTGATTCCTGGGACATGGATCTGAAAACTTTCAGCCTAAGCATTTTTCTGAACCGCAGTTTTGCTTCCCAAAATGTGAAACGATATGAATTCGCAGAACCTCCACAACCCTCCGCGCTGGAGCCCGGGCTTGAACAGTTTCTGAACGATGCGTCACTAAGTGGCGACGCTACGGAAATGGAAATTGAGTTTTTGAAAGCGCTGCGTTTCAAAGGTAAGCAACCTTCCCCCATTTATTATTACCGGGAACTTCAAAACTTAAGGGATCCGCTCCATTTCACAGTTGTTGGTGAATGAGAACTTGCCACAGATCGTGAAAATCGGAGTATCCTAATTTGCATGCCAACCATTTGGGAAACTAACGCACGCGCGGATCTGGTGCGCCGTTACGACAAACTGAATAACCAAAGCCGTCCGCAGTGGGGCAAGTTTACAGTTGGCCGCATGGTCAAGCATTGTGCGGACGCCATCCGTATGGCGACTGGTGATCTCGCAGTCAAACCTAAAAATGGACCGTTTAGAAATTGGCTGGTAAGAAAGCTGATCATTTATGTAGCGCCTTGGCCCAAAGGTGCACCAACCGCGCCGGAGCTGTTGCCCGCTGGAGATCCTGGCCTGGATGTTTCAAGGCGTGAATTGCGCGCAGCATTGGATCGGCTTGTAGCCATTGGGCCAGATGGACCTTTGGCAGAGCATGCTGCTTTTGGCAAATTGAATGGTAAGGATTGGGGCGTGTTAGTGTACCGCCATCTGGATCATCATTTGACACAATTTGGTGTGTAATAACGGATACAATAGTTCCGCACAATTCGCACGTCAAAGGAAAAATGAAATGAAAAAAGTCTGCTGTTTGGCTGGGTTACTGCTGATGTCCGCAACCGCTTTCGCTGCTGATAAACAAATACTGTTGGTTGCCGGTAAGCCAAGCCACCCGCCAGGTCAACATGAACATAATGCCGGCGTACGCTTGCTTGCAAAATGGCTGAATACAGTCCCTGGTGTACACGCTACAACCTCTTTCGGTGGAGTTTGGCCCGACAGCAAAGAGTTTGAAAAAGCCGACGCTATTTTCTTTTTTTCCGACGGCGGCGAAAACCATTTTGTGTTTCAAGAAAACCACGCAACTGAAGTTTCCAAAGCTGCAGCCAGGGGTGCGGGCTTGATGTTCATGCACTACGCAACAGAGCCTCCCCCAAAACGTGGACATGAAGAAATGCTTGAGTGGGCATCCGGTTTCTTCGATCTGAACTACTCCGTCAACCCGATTTACGATGGAGTCTTTAAATCGTTTCCAAAGCACCCAATTACTCGAGGCGTGAAGCCGTTTCAAACCAAGGATGAATGGTATTACAACATTCGTTTCCCTGAAAACATGAAAGGCGTGACCGGGATTCTGGTGACCACTCCGCCTGCGAATACAATCTATGCCGATGGAATCCGCAGTGGCAACCCCGACGTTCGCTCAAAGATTGGCAAGCCAATGATGGTTTCCTGGGCGTTTGAAAGGAAAAATGGTGGCCGTTCCGTAAGTTTGACCGGTGGGCATTTTCACTCCAATTTGGGGAATGAGGATTTCCGGAAGATTGTTCTGAACTCTTTGGTATGGGTAGCCAAAGCTAAGGTGCCCTCCAAAGGCGTGGACGTGAGAGTTACACCTATGGAGCTAACAGAGAATCTGGATCCGAAGCCTGCAAGGCAGAGGCCTGCTGAGAAAAAAGTAAATTAGTTTCCGGGCACCAATCGCCAACCGCACCCCAGTCTCCTGAGCACGCTCAGCAACCGCTCGATGCAGAAGTTCGCCGAATCCCATCGCGGCCAGCAACAACGCCACGGCCGTCAGCAGCCATCGTTGAAACTGCTGTGGGGCCGCACCATCATCAATGTACTTCCGCAACGTCATTAGGTCGAACACCGGTAGACTCTGATCGATACGGTTCACCGCGGGCCAATCCGGGAAAAGTCATAAATGATATGCTGGGTTCGCAGCAAACATGAGCTTAATCTTTTCGGCCCGCCCAAAGAAAGTCGCCACCGTCTTCGCGCTCGGTTGCCCCGCTTGTAACGCGCAAGAACCCAGTCAACTGACGCCACCTTGGCGTTATCTCATAATCGGAACAGCCAATGCGGAAACGAACTAATCAGGGGAGATTGGCGACTCGCTGGACAAGCTTTTTCCTAATCTTTGCAGCAACGTTTCCAAGCATAGTGTTTGGCCAAGAGAACTTACGTACCCAGTTGGATGGCACATTTACTCGAACCGTCCATCCTTTTCTTAAGACGTATTGCATCGGGTGCCACGGCCAGCAGACGCCCGCGGCGCAGTTGGATCTGAGCGCGTTCTCAACAATGGCGGCATTGATGCAGGACGGCCGCCGATGGAGCCAAATCCTGGAGCGCCTCGAAGCGGAGGAGATGCCGCCCAAGGGAGCGAAAAATCCTTTGCCAACAGAGCGGCGCGCAGCCGTCAATTGGTTCCATGCCGTCCGCGAACATGAAACGCGCCGTAACGCCGGCGAGCCAGGCGTCGTTCTGGCGCGGCGTCTCAGCAGTGCCGAGTACAACTACACGATCCGTGATCTAACGGGTGTTGACATCCGCCCTGCTCGCGAATTTCCAGTGGATCCAGCCAATACGGCAGGCTTTGACAACTCCGGCGAAACGTTGACAATGTCGCCCACGCTTCTGAAAAAGTATCTGGGAGCAGCCCGTGAAGTGGCCAGCCACATGTACTTGAAGGAGAAAGGATTTGGTTTTGCGCCGCATCCGATGCTGGCGGAAACCGACCGTGACAAGCTTGCCGTGCATCAGATCATTGATGTCTATCACCAGCAGAACATCGACTACGCCGATTATTTTCAGACCGCCTGGCGCTTCCGCAATCGGGCGGCGCTTGGGCAGCCCAATGCCACCCTGGCTGACTTGGCGCGGCAATACCACGTCAGCGCCAAGTATCTGGGGACCGTCTGGTCCATCCTTAATTCAGCCGAAGAGGTGGGCCCGCTGGTGAAGTTGCAAGCGATGTGGCGAGCTTTGCCCGCGCCACGGGCTGATCAGGTAAACATAGCGCGCGCCGGTTGTGAGGAGATGCGATCCTACATCACCCAGGTGCGCCGCAAAGTAGAGCCACGGTTTATCAACCTTACTGCGGGCCGCATCGGTGCGGCTTGGCAACCGTTATTGATTTGGAAGAACACCCAATACGCGACGCATCGCCGGAAGTTCGATCCCAGGCAGTTGCAGGTGCAGGGCGAGCCGCTGTTCAATCAGAAAAACGTGGTGGAGCCCGAATGGGAAAATGCGTTTGGTCCAGGCAAAACGATCCTGGTCGAAAACAAAACCGGGGATACGGATCTGTTTGTTCCGGCAGGTGAACGGGCGCGCTACGAAGTGGCGTGGGGCCGGTTTTGCAGCGTTTTTCCAGACATGTTCTACAAAGAATCGCGCGGCCGAAACTATTTCGTCACGGGCAAAGATGAAGGCCGCTATCTGAGTGCGGGCTTCCACAACGTGATGGGCTACTTCCGTGACGACCAGCCGCTTTATGAATTGTTGCTTGACAGGCAGCAGCAGGCGGCCCTGGACCAGATGTGGCGCGAAATGGATTTTGCCGCTTCCATCAATATCCGCACATATGTTGAATTCGCCAAGTTGGGGACGCGTGGCACTCGCGACGATTTCAAGGACGGCGAGCCTGAGGTGAAAGAGATCGAGGTGGAAGAAATCATCTCCGAAGCAAGGATCAGGAAACTCGAGGCCGACTACCGGGAAGTGGCCAAAGACAGCAGCGATGTGGTGATCCAAGCGGTGAAGGACTTCTTTGACAGGGCAAGCGAAAGCATCCGCTGGGTGAAGCGAGCCCGCACCGACGCCGAGCCGACTCACTTGCAGTCACTTTTCGATTTTGCTGCTCGCGCGTATCGACGGCCGTTGACGCCCGCCGATCGTACCGATTTGCAGTCCTTCTATCGCGCCGCCAAGGAGCGTTATGGCCTGAACCATGAGGGAGCAATCCGCGAAGCGATCGTCCTGGTCCTGACGTCTCCGAAGTTCTCCTACCGCGCTGATTTGGTCGAAGCGCGCGGCCTTGCAGCCCAGAGAGTTCAACCCCTATCGGATTTCGATCTCGCTAGCCGGCTTAGTTATTTCCTATGGTCGAGCATGCCGGACAAGGAGTTGTTGCAGCACGCCACGGTCGGCGATCTGCGCAAACCTGAAGTTATCAAGGTCCAGGCGCGACGGATGCTGCAGGATCCGCGCAGCCGGGCGCTGGCGGTAGAATTCGGTGGCAACTGGCTGGGTATTCGAGATTTCGAGCAGATAGGCACCGTGGACCGCGCGCGCTTTCCCTCCTTCAATGACGAATTGAGAACGGCAATGTTCGAGGAACCGATTCGCTTCCTCCTGGATGTGTTTCGCCGCAACCGTTCGATCCTCGATTTCCTTTACGCTCGCGACACGTTTGTGAATCCAATTCTGGCCCGTCACTACGGAATGCCGGGAGCAGGCGACGAGAACGTGTGGGTTAGAATTCCCGACGCGGACCGCTACGACCGAGGCGGCCTGTTGCCCATGGCTGCGTTTTTAACAAAGAACGCACCGGGCCTTCGGACAAGTCCAGTGAAGCGCGGCTACTGGGTTGCAAAGAATATACTGGGCGACGAGATTCCGCCGCCCCCGCCGTTGGTTCCTGAGTTGCCGACTGATGAAGCCAAGATGGATCTGCCTTTGCGCCAAATGCTGGAGAAGCACCGCGCCAACCCGAGTTGCGCCGCATGTCACGCGCGATTCGATTCTTTCGGATTGGCGTTCGAAGGATTTGATCCAATTGGTAAGCGTCGGACCCACGATTTGGGCGGGCGCATTGTAGACGCTCAAGCTACCTTTCCCAAAGGCATCGAAGGAGAAGGGTTGCAGGGGATCCGGCGGTACATTCGCAGCCACCGCGAAGACAATTTCGTGCGCGGCTTTTCCAGCAAACTGTTGGCCTACGCATTGGGGCGGAGTCTAGCGCTTTCCGACGACCTTTTAATTCGGGAGATAGCCGCCAAGCTGGGTAGGAACGGCTGCTGTTTTGAGACTGTAATTGAGAGCATCGTGACCAGCCGCCAGTTTCTCAACAAGCGCGGCGGTGAGGAACTGACAGCAAAGCGAGGTGATAAATGAGGAACACATCCCGAAGAACTTTTCTGCGCGGGGCCGGCGTTACCATGGGCTTGCCATGGCTGGAGTCGCTGGCGGCCACCACCTCCGCGCAGCCCCAACGCTTCGCCGTGCTGTTCATGGGCACGGGAATCAGTCCCGGCCGTTGGTGGGCAAAAGGATCGGGTGCCGGGATGGAACTCAGCGAATCACTGGCGCCGCTGGAACCGCTCAAAGCGAAGGTCAACGTCATTGACGGCTTATTCAACAAGGCGGCCACGGGACAAGGAATTCATCCGGCGATGACCGGCAACATGTTGTCTGGCGTGCCGATCCGTAAGGGGTCCATCATTCATGGCGGCATCACAATGGATCAGGTGCTCGCCAACCGGATCGGGCAGGAGACGCCGCAGCCAAGCATGGTGCTCGCCTGCGAGCGCGCCATGACGGGGTTCCATGAAACGAATTTTTCTAACGCCTACAGTTCGCATATTTCGTGGCAGAGCGCCGATTCGCCGGTGCCCAACGAAATGTATCCCTCGTTGGCTTTCGATAGCCTGTTCGAGAACGGAGGCACAATGCGCAACGCGAGCGTGCTCGATCGTGTGAAAGAGCATGCTTCGGCGCTCAGCGGTAAAATCAGCTCCACAGATAAACTCAAGCTGGAAGAGTATCTGGCCAGCGTTCGCGAGGTGGAACGCAGCATTGAGCGGATGCGAACGGATAAGGGCAAGGCCGAAGAGCGTGCGCGCGACGCAGGGCGTCCGCTGTTCACAATGAAGCGTCCTCAGGACGGCTTGCCCGAAGATATCCGCGATCACATTCGCTTGATGTGTGACATCGTCGCGCTGGGGTTTCAGACCGACAAGACTCGCGTGGCGTCGCTGCTGCTGGCCCGCGATCTGTCCGCGCTCTATTATCCATTCCTTGGTGTGAGCAAGCAGCATCATGGCGCATCCCACTACGACACCGAGGAGGACTATCAAAAGATCGTGCGCTTCCAAGTGAGCCAACTTGCGTATCTGGCCCAACGACTGGACGCCATGCGCGAAGGGGAGAGTACTGTCTTGGATAATAGCTGTCTGCTGTGGATGTCGAACATGTGGTCAGGGACGAAGCACGATAACAAGAAGGTGCCAGTGGTCACCATTGGCGGACTGGGGGGCAAACTGAAAACCGGCCGGGCGCTCGATTATTTCGAATCGGGCGACGACAACCGCAAGTTGTGCAGCTTATACCTGGGAATCATGGATCGGATGGGCGTCGAACTCAAGAGTTTCGGCGACGCTGAAACCCGATTAGCAGGATTCTGAGAATTGCGGTTCGTGGACCTCATCTTTAAGTTTCCGGTTGAGCACTTCTTCGGGTTTCGCCGTCCCTTATTTTGCTGCAACCCTGAAGATAGTGGAGTAGTAATTTCGCCTTTGGCAGTTCATAGCTGTTAGAATAGTTTTGCTACACCTAATGTCGGGCTGTGGCGCAGCCTGGTAGCGCGCTTGCTTGGGGTGCAAGAGGCCGCGAGTTCGAATCTCGCCAGCCCGACCATTTCCCCTCATATACCTACAGACTATTCAAGCTGTGCATTCCTGGCTGTGGAGTCCAACTGGAGTCCATTTCCAACTTATTCTTGGGCACCCATGGGCGGGCAAAAGAGATGAGTGCCTGCCCACGGTTTACGATTATCAATCAATGCGTTAACAGGAATGGGCAGGCTGGGCACCCATTTTTTTGGTTCGTTGTTGTGACACAACAACAACAAAATTTCCCTATAAGGGTGCCCATTCCGCCCTTTCTGAAGAATTAGCGCGGCGGATGAAGACACGAATTGTGGCACCCGTTTCCAAAAGCGTCTCTCTACCTCTTTTTTACCTGACATTTCCGACATATGGGTTCTATCCCATTCATTTCATTGAAGCCAGGTGTGTCGGGTTTTCCTAAAAGCACTGACTTGACCTGACACATCTTCCAAAAAACCTGACACATCGCCGTTGCAATTGACTGTTGACGACTGAAATCACCAATTGCTATCAAGGGAGCAGATGGCTCACCTTACCACCAACGACCTTCTTCCCTCCGAGTTGCAATTCGTCTTGGCGATGCAGAAGTTGGGCTTTGGGCACTTCGAGGCCGTACAGATTCGCGCTGGTGAACTCGTGGTGGATCCGTGGCCGCGGATGGTTCAAGCTGTGAGGTTCGGCAGCGGGGAAGGTGAATTCGGCGAACAGCCCGAAGACTTCCAACTGAAGAAACAAGCCGCCCAGCTCTTTGAACGTGTCCGAATGATCGGACAAGGGGAGATTCGCCAATTGGAAGTTCGGCACGGGCTTCCGTTCGCCATGCAGCTCGAGTGCACCCAGCTATAGCTTCTACAGCGTCCGCGTCATGATGCCAGGGGGAGGGGGAGTGAATTCCCCCAGCCCTTCAAGCCGGAGACCGCCACGCGGACCAACGCACAAATTCCCAAATTGGGCATTCTGAAAAACATGTTAGGTGTGCTTAGCAATTGACGTCACGGACCGGTGACGTCACACGTGTTCCGAATTGTTATCCCGCTACGCCGACAATTTGGGCTTCCTGCCGCATTCGACGCCTTGCCAGGATATGTTCGGCCAAGCCAGCGGATTTGAGACTCGGATGCATGATTTTCGAGTATTCCCGGATCTTCTTAAGTTGCACCTCCACTGGCTCAACTTGAATGCCTGTGGCAAGCAGGCGGCGATGACGACGTTCGAGGATTTGTTTCAAGACAATATTTTGAATCTCTATGGATGCGCGATCAACTTCCAACTTGCAGATTCGTCTTTTGATGACTTTCATTGATTCCCCCCTCTACCTGCCTTCTGCGTCAATTCTTCCAGCTTGGCAACACGGGCTTCAATGTCTTCGATTTCAATACCCCGGAACGCGGTGGTAAGCACAACCTCCGCAGCCCTCACCCTGCTCGAGGCCGATGCCTCCTTGTCCGTCATCACCCGCAACAACGTGCCAACGGCGGCGTTGGAGGCATGCTGCAATCTGGCAACGGATTGGGAGAAAGCTTCCCTTCTGGCATTTCGATAAGCTTCGGCGAACTCCGGCTGCTTTAGCCAACGCCACAACGTGACATCGGAAACGCCGACCGCCGCAGCTGCCTTCTGTAGAGTCGGATTCTCAAGCAGTGCCACAATATATTGGTCTTGCCGCTTGATCTTCGAGCCGTTTGCCGCCTCCTTCATGAATTGGCTCCTATCACCTTGCAATTCAGAAGGCACAGAGTGATGAATGTGATCGCGGCCAATGCCGCACAAGGAGAACCATCATGATTTTTACGATCAACCAGGAAAACAACATTTCGGCCTTCGCCTCGGCGAAGGACATTGAAAACCCCGAAACCGTTCAGCAGTTTAAGTCCCTCAAGGAACTGAACAAGCTTGTCGTCGATTGGCCCACTGACCGGCTGATTGAGATCTGGAACAGCCTTCCAAGAGTGCAACCGGTTAAGAAGTTTCGCAGCCGGGAGACGGCCATTAGTCGCATCTGGACAGCCATTCAAGGACTCAACGTCATTTTGCCCGCACAGGTGCCCCACACGCCACCCGCCAAGGACGCGGCGACGAAGAAGTCCAACGCCAAGACCGAACCCGCTGTTGCCCGCACAGACACCCGGAAAGCACTCGTCATTGGATTGCTTGAAAAGGCCAATGGCGCGTCTATTGGCGAGATCATGGAGGCCACCGGCTGGCAGCCCCACAGCGTGCGGGGGTTCATCAGCGGGAGTCTGGTCAAGAAGTCGGGCCTTAAGGTTGATTCCTTCAAGCGGGAAGACGGCCAGCGGGCTTATGCTATTCGTTGATTTGTCCATGATCGAAGTACATTCTTGCGCCGGGTTAAGCCCCGGCGCTTTCTACGGTGTGTCCCAACCGTTCCGCCGCGATCTGCTCGAAGCTTCGGCCATCCCCGTCAAGCGTGGCTTCCTTTCCAGCCAGGGTCTGCCAGCGGCGCACCACCACATCGACATACTTTGGATCCAGTTCCATTCCGCAGCAGTGGCGTTGCGAAACTTCAGCTGCCGCCAGTGTCGTTCCGCTGCCCAAAAATGGCTCGTAAACCAGCTCTCCGCGCTTGGTGTGGTTCAGGATCGGTTTGCGCATTAGTTCAACTGGCTTTTGGGTTGGGTGATCGTACTTTTCCTCGCCGCTGCCTCCCATGATGAACTTGGGCGATGGCGAATCCCAGATGGTGGAGTTCTGACCGGGCTTACCGTACCAGGGTGCGTTCTTCTTGCGGACGTACCACGCGGGTTCATGCTGAAACCAATAATGTGTTCGCGTCAGCACGGCCCTCCCTTTGTCCCAGATTATCTGCTGGTGATGGATGAAGCCAATGCGGAGCAGTCCGTCGAGTACCTCGCGGGTGAACTTCGAGGCATGCCAGACATAGGCTACTTCGAGGCTGGGGACCAGCTCAAAGGCCTCTGACCAATCTGCGCGCGTGTCACCCGATATGGAAGTTTCGTTGTGGCCCTTGGTGCGCTTTTTCATATAGCTCGGCTCGGCCGCGCCGCATCCGTTGAGTCCTGCGCGATCCCTCCATTCCGAATCCAGTTCAATGCCGTAGGGAGGGTCAGTCACCATCAGCTTTGGCTTGCGGTCACCGAGTAGGCGTTCAACATCGATGGCGCTGGTGGAATCCCCGCACAGGACGCGATGGTTGCCTAGAATCCACAGGTCACCAGTCTTGCTAACCGGAACAGTTGGAGGCTCAGGAATCGCATCCTCATCGGCGTCTCCAGTGAAGTTGGCCTCGCCCGCCAGCACTCTGCTCAGTTCGGTCTCATCGAAGCCCAGCAGATCAATGTGGAAGTCCTCGGATCGCAACGCTTGAAGCTCAATGCGCAGCAGATCCTCGTCCCAGCCAGCGTTGAGTGCCAATTGGTTGTCGGCAATGACAAGCGCCCGGCGTTGCGTTTCGGTGAGGTGGCTAAGCACCAGCACGGGAACTTCCACCATCTTCAACTTAATGGCGGCTGCCAGACGGGCGTGACCGGCAATGATGCCGTTGTTGGGATCAATGAGGATCGGGTTGGTCCAGCCGAATTCCTTGATGGAAGCGGCAATCTGATTGACCTGGGCTATGGTATGCGTGCGGGCGTTGTTCTCAAACGGAACCAGCGCGTCCACACGACGCTGTTCGATTAGCAAAGTGTTCATGGAAAGCTCCTCAACTAAAAAGTTGTGAGGGTTACTTTCGGAGAGTGCGCTTTGCGCTGTCCTGTCGAACCGCGGCCCTGCTCCTATTCTAATCGAATTCGGTCGCTGGAACAGAGTTAAGGTGGTGTGACCATGACTATACCGGAACAGTGTCTACCCCAGATTCTGATCGCACTCGAACACTACGCCGCCTACATGCACGCTACCAACCGCGATCCAAGGCCTTATCGCGCCATTGCCGAACAATTGGTGCTCGCCCAACAAGGGCCTAAGCATAGGCCGAAATCGAAGCCTGCGCAGCCTACGCCTAAGATGGCATCTCCCCAACCCTCACCGCCGTTTGACGACTATTTCATCTTGCGAATTCGACTGGATCTACCGGAACAGTAAGAAAACCGGAAAATTCGCTTGATTAAACATAGCCCTTGAGTGATTCATGTCATGACAGGAGACAGGAAAAACATGGGCTTAGGATTTGCGATGTTGATTGCGGAAAGCGAAGAAGGAGCTTACCAGCCAGTGGCCGTGGTCGGATCGATTCGGGAAGCACGAGAAGTTGCCGACTCGGATCTCAAGAATCGAATGCGGTCCCTTGAAAACGGTGGTTCGCCCATGTGCGTTTACTGCTACAAAGTTTGGGGACAAGACGAAGAAGGTGGCTACAGACTGGTTACGGAGATCGAAATATGATCGCCGTTGGCTACGTTCGGGTGTCAACGGACCGTCAAGCCGACCAGGGCGTTTCTCTTGAGGCGCAGGAAGCCAAAGTGCGCGCCATGGCGACAGTGCAGGGCGTCAATCTGACCGAGGTCATTGTGGATGGCGGGGAATCGGCCAAGAGCTTAAAGCGGCCCGGCCTGCAGCGGTTGCTGGCGATGGTCGAGACTGGCAAGGTTCAAGCGGTGATCATTGCCAAGTTGGACCGGATGACACGCTCGGTGCAGGATCTCTGCAGCCTAATTGAGCTTTTCGAGAAGCGCAAGGTAGCGCTGATCTCGGTGGCCGAAAGCTTGGATACTGGATCGGCTGCTGGGCGGCTGGTGATCACCATCATGGCTGCGGTCAGCCAGTGGGAAAGGGAAGCGATAGGAGAACGGACGCGGGACGCACTGCAGCACAAACGAAGCAACGGCGAGCGAGTGGGCAACATCCCCTACGGCTTCCAACTGGCCGAAGACGGCAAGCACCTCGCGCATCAGCCAACAGAACAGGAGTTGTTGGCGCACATTCGCGCCCTGAGCTCGCAAAGGCTTTCCATGAGAGCCATTGCCACCCAGTTGAACGGCGAGGGCCACACGACGCGGCGTGGCACGCCTTGGCGGTTGGAGTCCATTGCTCGAATTCTAAAGGCTTCCAAAGTCGGGCCAAGGCTCGCCGCATAAGCTTATTGTTTCCAGTCGGTTCCGCCTCAATATGGCATACTATTCATAGCGCGTCACTGTAGCAAAAAATCGAGGGGAGCAAATGAAGCGAACTTTGGCCGACAGACTCAAACGACTTGAAATCCGAATCATTCCACTGCCCAGAAAATCGATCGTCGTAACGTGGGTTGACATCAACGGCCCCACCAACGACCCCCCTTGGATCATTCATATTCCTCCGCTCAGGCCAGGGGAACTCGATCCGCTTGCCGACAAGTACCCGGTTCGAGATGAATTGTGAGCAGTACCGCCGTGGCCGGGCGAAAATGGGACTATGACTAACAACTGTTGCCCCGGCATTAGGAGAATGAATTGGGACTACGGATACTCTCCAGTAAACTGAAGCAACTCGAAAAACGCATTCAGCCACCGGCGCAGAAGATTCGGACCATTGTTGTGGTCAACTCGGATGGCACCAAGGCTGAAGCCGCGGAAATGCTGATCCACTGGCCACCCCTCAATGGAACACCAAACTCAGACCTGCGTTAAATCATTGAAATGTAACGGCTTAATCCAGTGATCCGACCGCTCGGTCACGTCACAGAACTACAGCTCTGTAGCACGGTACTACATTCAAGCGCGGCTCCATTTTTAATTATTTGGCCGGAAGGTTTCAAAACCTTTCAAATCCTTTCATCTGCCGACCAACACTCGATAGAATGAACAATAGATCCGATGCCAAGAAAGCACTTATATGGACCTTTTTCACATCTCAGACCACGACCTAGAATGTTACTACCTGGGGATCATATCGGAAGAGCATGATCTGGCTCCACTGGAGGAACATATTCTTGCGTGCGCGTCCTGTGCTGCAAGGGCAGAGGCTATACAGGATTATGTAGACTTAATGCGTATTGCCCTTCTGCGAAGGTCGTAAGGTGGCACTCAAGCCTTACCGCAACCCTTCAATTATTTGGCCGGAAGGTTTCAAAAACCTTTCAAATCCTTTCATCTGTCGACCAACGCTCGATAAAGTGCTTTCTTGGCATCGGATCTATTGTTCATTCTTATATGACCTTTTTCACGCTGGTGGATTGGAAGTTACTAACCGGTAACTTACTAACTGAATGGTTGAACCTTAAGGACCGCTCCCGAAAGGGGGCGGCCTTTGCTTTAGCCTCTAGGTTTCAAGCTGTTGATTCGCGATTGTGGGATAGTATTTCGGCGCTCGCCTAAATGGTTGAATCTGCGGAAAGACTTTGATTGAGTAGATGGTTCGATTCTGGACTAGCAGCGGATACCGGTTGGATTTGCAAAATAGACAACATCAATCTTGGGAACTATTACGACACATTGAGTAATACGGTCCGTACTCCAAGATACGCATTCGATATCACCGCCACAGGATTGACGGCCCCGACGCAGGCAGTCCCGGCGGAGGTCAACCCACGGAACGTGCTCTATCGCTTGTTCAACAAACAGGAGCAGAGCGGCGGAGTGGAGCGCGAATCGTCGCCGATGAATGCTCTGGATCGAAGCCTATTGGACATAGTGTTGGGCGGCGCAAGAGAACTGCGGGGTACCTTGCCTTCGTCCGACCAGCAGAAGCTGGATGAATACCTGGACAGCGTCCGCTCGGTGGAACGGCGCATCGCAGCCATCGAGTACCGCCAAAAAGAGGGCGCATTGGAAAAGGCCGGTCTAGGATCCGGCAAACGTCGCGCCTCCGATTCGCCGGCCATCGAGATCAGGATTCCGGAGGGCGAAAAACGCAGCGAGTACATGCAAGTAATGTGCGACCTGAACATACTGGCGTTTCAGACGGATACGACTCGTGTCAGCACCTACATCGGCTCGACACCAAACGGGGCATCTTATCCGGAACTGGGATTCAACGACCAGCATCACTCGCAAACCCATCACAACAACGAACCGGAAAAGGTTCGGAAGGTCGCTGCCATCGCGGAATTCAACATTGCCCAGTTCGCCTACATGGTGAAGAAGATGCCAATGCTGCGGGGCATGTTCTCGAATCAGCTTATCGCAGATCGAGTACTACCTTCACCGGGACGAATTGGGTCACGTAAAATGTAACCGTAGGATAGACGGTTGGGTCAAATGAAAAAGTAACCGAACGGATATAGCGTGGGCAGCCGAGATGGCCGAAGGCCACAGGATGGACATGCACTCTCGGGAACAATATCTGGAGCGAGTAAGAGAGGAATACCGCAAGGCAGGCAAGCGAGGCAAAACAAGGCTGTTGAATGAGGCGCGGAAACGCACGGGTTTGAACCGCAAGGTTTTGATCGGTAAACTAGCGCATCCGGCAAAAGCCAATCCTGGCAAGCGAGGACCACGCCGGGCAACCTATGGAGCTGACGTAATCAGCGTGTTGGTGAAGGTGTGGGAAATCTTCGACTATCCATGCGGGCAACGGCTGGTGCCTGCGGTGCGAGAACAACTCGACCGGCTGCGAAAAGTCAAAGAAATCCGATGCAGTGATGAGGTGGCCGACAAGTTAAAGCGGATCTCGCCGAAAACGATTGACCGGCTCTTGTCGCGCGAGAAGCAAGTGCGAGGTCTCAGGCAGAACCGGAATCCATCGGTCCATCCGCTGCTGTATCAGAAGATCCCGGTGAAGGTGGCCTCGGAGTGGGACACGCAACAAATCGGGAATCTGCAAGTGGACTATGTGCTGCATTCCGGTAGATCTTCAGGAGGTGAGTTTGTGCATACGATCTCTGCGGCCGACATCGCCTCGGGCTGGTGGGAGTGCGAAGCGATTATGCGGCGCACGCAGTAAGCCACCCGGGATGGGATGGACCGGATGCGCAAACGGTTGCCCTTCCGCATCCTGGAAATCCATCCCGACAACGACACCGGCATGATTAACAACCTGATGTGGGAATACTGCAAGAAGGCCAAAATCAAGATGTCGCGATCCAGGCCGTACAAGAAGAACGACAATGCCTGGGTTGAGCAACGGAACTGGACACACGTACGCAAGCAAGTTGGTTACAGCCGAATGGATAGTCAGGCGGAGTTGGAATTACTCAACAGTCTGTACGAAAAGCTGCGCTTGTACAAGAACTTCTTTCAGCCGTCAATGAAGCTCATCGGCAAGACCCGCCAAGGCGGCAAGATCCATCGCAAGTACGATGAGCCCCGGACGCCCTATCAACGGCTGATTGAGTCCGGGCAAATTCCCGCCGCAGTCAAGAAACGACTCAAACAAGAGTACGAATCGATGAATGTGGCGGAGCTCCACCGGCTGATCGAAGCGCTCAAGGATCGCTTATTCAAGCTGGTTAAAGGGAGATCGAAAGAAGATCCGCCCAAGGTGAAACGGCACGGCCCTGGGATCGAACTTAACGGCCGCCGCGCTCACGGGACTTGGATGCGGAAAATGTTGGGAGAGGAGAAAAAGCAGAAATAAGGAAGCCGGGCAAAAGCGGCCCGGCAACTTCGCGTTTTAAGTCCAAGACCTCTGCTCGGGAACTTCACCAAAAGCAGAACGTATCCGATACAGGAAAGCCCTCCGCACGAGCCGGGCCGGTAAGCCCAGGGGTATCGAGTCGTTAAGGAGGGCTTGTGCCGACTGCTTTCGGAGCCAGTCCGTCGCATCGGCCTTGGACATCCGCTTGGGCGCGACCCCTCGCGGACAACCTCAACTTAGCAACTCGGCTTTGCGCCACCGCTGCTCGGTCACCTCTTAAATGACCCAACCGAGATCCATTTCGGTCACCTGGTTAAATGACTTGACAGGGACCCAAACCTTCCGCTGTGTAATTATTGCATTCGCTGCTGGACCTGGCTGGCGAAGTAAAAGCGAGGCCGGGAGATTTCACGGGGGAATTGCGTGGGGAAATACGTTAGCTTGCTTTTTGAAAAACCATCCTTGCGGACGAGGCTAACGTTCGAGCTTGCGGCTAAGCAATTGGGCGGAGATGTGGTGGTTTCAACATATCCGAAACCGGCTCCCGTTCCCAGTTGTTCGGGAACCGGATAGTGTACAGCGTACATAGAAAAGATCCTCCAGTCACGCAGGCCTGAGCTTGGTGTCCCATTGAGGGGCGGCCAGTGGATCAGCATTTACCGGAACTTCAGACTTGGTGCCATCCGAGTTGACCACAACAATGGTCCGGTCGATCATCGTCTCCATAACTCACCGGTAACTCCCGCACCAGTCGCAAACAAAGTTCGGCTAATGCACACTCATTGCCGGAAAAAGGCGAACGTATCGCTCTCCATCGTTGGTATCAATGCCGACCGGTCCAGATACCGATTCCCACGTTCGCAAGAAGTCTCCGGAAGAAACAGGCAGTTATGACACGCCACGCCATGCAGCGCCAGCGCCGCTTGATCCGGCGTCGTCTCGGCACACAACGGATCGGACGAACAGATCTCCAGCGCCTCTAGCGCCTGCGCCAAATGCCGTTCCAGGTTCTCCGTCTCACCCAGCGTCACCAGTCCACCTAACGTTCCTTCACTGTCAGGAGCCGCCGTGTAAATTAGAATCCCAGCCATCGCTTCACCAGATTCCGGCTCTGCTGAATAAATGCGCTCCTGGAGACTCGCAGCCGCGTAGCCACATTCCACTGAGAATTGCCGAATCAAGGCATGCGACAGCGAATGCAGCAGCACATAGCGAATCCCCGGATAACCGGTCGCGGGATCAAGGTTTCGCTGCGCTCTCCACCGCCTATGCGCCATGATGAACTGAGCATTCAACGTCCCCACCTTGCTCATCCATCGCGAAATTGCTTGTTCCGATATTTGCAGAAACAGTCCTTCGCCCCTCACCTCGGCCGCTGGCACCCACTCAGGCCGCCCTCTTTGTAGCGGGGCCAAGTTGGCGGTGGAATCATCACCCGCAGATTCGATCCGCGAAAAGCCGACCAACGCCCGCACTTCGCGCAGCCGGTCAACCAGGACTACCTTGTCAATCCACTCGCGATACGCAGCAGGCGGCTCAACCACCCGCAGCTTCAGGTCGTGATTGTTCTTCGCCGGATCGGGCCGTGAAAACAAACGCCACTCAGGAATTTTCAGTTCCTGCGGGCGAATCGGCGTGTCCTGTATGGGCTCCCGCAGTTTCTGCAATACCTTCCAAATCTGCTCATCCGTAAAAGTCTCGTACCGCGCCTGTCCGCGCCGCGCGAAACCTGCCTCGCGTGCCGACTCCACATCATTAAACAGGCTGCTCAAATCCTGCTCTACCAATTGCTCCAGTGGCTCAGCAGTAGACGGAATTGACAGCGCCGAAAAAAGCTTCGAAAACCACTGGTTCGTGGCCCCGAGCACCATAGGCCGCACTTCGCAATTACAAGCCTCGGCAGGAGGCATTTTCAAATGCGGATGCCATCCACGGCATTGCGGCAAATTCGCACGCCCTTCTTGCGAAAAGGCTGTCGCCATGGGCTTTCTCCGATCGCAAGCCTTGCACTCCACCCATGTTTCCGATGCCTCTCCTGTGGCGCCAATATTCAAAGTCAGCGGTCCGCTGCATTCCATGCGATCATGCAAGTACTCATGCCAGGGAAAGTCGTCGATGTGCCCATTTTCACAAGCAGTGATAAAGGGAGATGGAATCGCCTCCGCATGCTTTTTGCTACAGTTCACGTGCGTGAAACTAGATCGTTCCGGCCGCTGTGAATCGCCGCGAAACTCGAAGAGCCTACTTGAAATGGGGGCTAGCGTCTTGCACTGCGTACAAACCAGCCAGCGGGGAAAAGCAGCCACTGGAACTCCTTGCGGCACGCCTCCACTTCGAAACAGGTTCTGCTCCGCACTCACCGGCGCACTCTTCAATTGCCGTACCTGCGGACCCAGAAGATGGCGCACCAGCCGCAGCAGCCGGTCTTCCCGAATATCCTCCATCTGACGAACCGGCCAATCATCCAGGCCCATTACCATCACAGAAATCTGAGGCAAGTCAATAGTAGACGCCACGCCGTAAGTGGAGATTAACTGAGTTGGACGAACCTGTCCCACGCGTGTACCCTGCATTAAATAAGGCCTCCAGGCTGGTCCATCCCGCTGTCGTCAAAAACAAGTTCCACATTCGGCTCCACGTCACGCAAGGAATTCAGAACAGTAAATTCAGTCCAGCCCGTAACGGATGGCTGCGACAGCAATGCCAGGGTCCGCCCATCATTGGCCAACTGATACCCCAGTTGGGCGCCACTCTGCATCGATTGTTGCCGCTGCATCCACCAGTCCACCCGCTGGCGCAACGCCGCATGCACTTCCGTTTTCAAAGAGGCCCGTGTTCCTGATTGCACGGCGCGCTCAGAAATGGTCTGCAATGCTTCCAATACCAACGGATGATCCGCAGTCATGCGACCTGCTCCCTTATTGGGATTGAAAAGCTGGCCGGATTGCCGCAGCGCGCTCACCAGCACGCCCGTCAACGCCCGGTCCAACGCGCCTGTTGAATAAGGCGTCACGCTCAGCGCCTCCACTTGGCGGTAGAACGTCGCATGGTAATGCCTGAAACTCTCGTAATGTGAAAGGTCCCGCGGCCGCGCCCAGTTGTAGACGGTGAACACAATTCCGGCAGACCCGCGCCCCACCCGGCTGGTGGCCTGTATGTATTCCGCTGTCGCCTTCGGCTGCCCCGCCACAATCATCAATCCCAAACGCCCCACGTCCACACCCACGGAAAGCATATTCGTCGCCAGCAGCACATCAATTGGCTGTTGCCCGGGCAAGAAATGCTGCCCGGGCGGTGGAAAGCGCAGCTTCATGCGATCCAGCACCTGCGGAATGGCCGAAGAGGAACGGCGCGAAGTGAGTTCCTCCACGGCAGCGGGTAGCACCAGCTTTCGGTTTGCCAGTCCGCGCGCCTGAATCTGGTTTAACCGGGTACGCACATCGTCATCCACCAGCCGCTTCATCCCGCCCAGTTCCCGCAACGAATTGAAATACCCTACCGCAGTCAGTAGCGAATCCGCCGCGTCACCGTATTTTTCGTAGATGGTCTGCCCTGCTGCCAGCGTCGCCACATAAACCCTAATCAGCACTGCCTTCAGCCGCTTGCCCGGCGCACAAACCCCAACGTACAAACGCCCCGGTGAAGTTTCACTTTGCGGCAACTCGCGTGAAAAGAAGTTCGCCCCCGCTTCAAAGCCCGACGGCGGAAACACCCGCACATCACGCATAAACAACGCACTCACCTGTGCCTTGGCCCGCCGAACGGTTGCAGTGGAAGCCACCACTTTGGGGCGTATCTTCCGCCCATCCACTTCCCACGTTGCGAGATGATCAATCACCCCTTCATAGATCCCAACCAAGCTCCCCAACGGCCCGCTGATTAAATGGAGTTCGTCTTGAATGATCAAATCCGGCGGTCGAAGTTTGCGGCAAGGCTGCGTCTGCACCGCCAGGTTAGACCCAGCAGCCTGGTGCGAATCAGCATCCTCAATTTCTGACGACCGAAATCCGTGCCGAGGACAGAATCCATTCACCTCGCCAAAAAGCGTTTGCACCTCACCCGTCCAAGCCATCTGCGCAAACTTATCCACCGTGGCAATCAGCAGCGAAGGCGGCCGCCGGTAAATCTCCTCATCCACCACAACCACCGGCAGGCCATCTTCCGGAGCCTGCTTACGCGAAAACTCACACGTCCCGGTCGAATCTCCACAAAACGTCAACGTCCGTGCGCTGCCACCGGGATAAGGGTCCACCAGTAAATGCCTGCCGCCATCGATTTCACGGCCACACCACGGACAAGCCGTCAACTGTTGCGGCGAACCGATATCTGCCGGAGGCCGTTTCCCGCCTCGCATCGCCTCCACTGATTTCAGTGCCTGCACCGTCTTATTCGGCGTCGTCTTCCGCCCCACCCACAGCCCTACGCGAAACGGAGTCGCCCCCCACTTCGTTACATCTTTCCGCCGGATCACTTCGCACGCACAAATCAGCGACGCCGCCCGTTGAAACTGCTGCAGCGTCAGCAGCCGCAGCGTGTAGCGCATCAGCACGGCCATGCCGTTTTCGCCATCACGCCCGCCCACGTCTTTCTGCAACCGGCGAATGGCAAGCGTGTAAGCGGCCAAGCCGAGGTAAGCTTCCGTCTTTCCACCACCGGTGGGGAACCACAACAAGTCGGCGGGAGCCATCTCCCCGGTTGACCGGTCCACATGGTCCAACCGCGTCAACCCCGAAAGGTTCAGCAACAGGAAGCCCAACTGAAAGGCGCGCCAACTACGGTTCTTCGGCACATCTACATCGGCCAGCGTCACCTGCGCGTTTTTCTTCTTCTCTTCAATCCAGACGGAGCGCACCCGTTGCCAGCCCATCGATTGGTTGGCAAAGCGGAAAGCATCGCGGGCAATCCAGTCGGATTCCAGCGTCGCCAGCCCCTCCTCCATCCGCCCCAGGGCCACCTCCGCTTGCCGAACCACTTCCGCCGTAGCATCCGCGCGCCCGGCCAACCCGGCATCTTGCGCCGTCCGCACTCGCAGCGCATCAATCCATTTCCGATACTCGACCAGCAGCGGACGCAGCAGATCCAGCAAGTCCGCGTCGGAGGCATTGGCCAGCGCGTGCATGTCGATGGTCAGCCCATCCACAGGGGATGCTTCCACGGATCGCACAGTCTCCCGAGGCATGGTTGAAGTGCGCGCTTCCTTCGCCCTGCCTTGACGGTCTTCATCCAGCGTCCAATCCACGCTCACGCCGTGGCCGGTAGCGAATTCCAACTCCTGCCGGTACAGCATCTCATTCATGCGGTCTTCCAACCGCGCAGCCGGATCCAGCGTTGTCAGCTTCGCCCCCTCGGCACGCTGTTGCAACGGACCACGGACAATCAGCTCTGCCTGAAACAGCCACGACGGATCTTTCCCTTCTCGCGAGCCCTTCGGTGGTTCTTCCTGTTCGTTGCGGAGAAACAGCGTGACCGACCAATGATCGTCGCGGCGGCGGACCTTGCCGCTGATCACTACTTTGGGGCAGTCCCGATCAATCACGAAGGCGTTGAGCGGCCCTTCTACGAGCTTGAACGGATGAGGCGTGCCACCACGCGGCCGTCGTTTCCAGACGCGCTTTCCACCTGCATCCTGATCGCGCTGATACTGCCCCCACCGCGCTTCCACCTCAAACGACGTTGCGGCGGCATCCAGGCAGAAGCTCATGCCGAACGATGAGGGGGTCAAGTTGGCGGACGATGCGGGCGTGGAGGATTCCACAGCGCCATCTTCTCCAGAGGCTTCGCCATCAACGGCGAGTTCGTCAAATTGTTCGGGGGATGGCAACTCTTCCGACTGTTTTAACGGAGCGAGGACGCCCACCATGTAGCGGTCTCGGACAGAATTTTCTGTGACGATTTCCTGTGGGCCACCAGCGGGGCCAAGCAGGTCGCGACGGACCAGTTCGAGAAATTCTTCGCGGAGGGCGGCTGTTGACATAGAGGCTATTGGAACATCTCGATTTGGTCTTTGGATTTCTTTCGCTGGATTTTCTTTTTGGGTTGATCTTCTGTCTTTGCCGGATGCTTGGGGCCTTCCTGGTTTAGCTTTAGAAGTCTATCTAAGACTCTTCCCCGCGCATTTTCAGAAATCCCGAATCTCACACCCAACTTGGTTGCATGGTAACCGTGATTCAAGTCGAGATCACCCCATCCGTATGCATTTGACACCGCATAGTCCATTTCGACAACGGTATCCCTGAGTACGTCAATATGCATGGAGGTTTCTGAAGAATGTAATCGATTGTAGGTGACCGTTAGACCTTCTCTACGTATACTCATGGCATTAGTTCTTACGCTTTCATACCGTTCTCCAATCGATTCCAGTTCCTCCATGTCCTCTGGGAATGGAAATGATTCAAAACCGTCAGAAGGAGAATACCGAAGACGTGTTTCCAGAGACCCAGAATACTTTCTTGCCCAGGCGTCATGGTGGCTGCTCCCGAGTAGTGCGAGCCAGGAACCACGGTTCGAGCAAAAGACATTGGTCGCATGCGAAAAAACGTAGTTGCATGGTTGAAATGCCAGGGAGACATACTTTGCAGTTTGGCATCCAACTAGAACTCGGTCTAGATTGGCGATTGTTCTGTACAACTCTGGCCGCCGTCTCCAGAATTGCCACCAAGGGGCAGAGGCCACGTCTGCCGCTTTAGTGAGCCGCTCAGATTTCATTGTTCGTTCGAGAATTTCAAAACAGTCAGGATATTCCCGAGCGCGTTCGAGTGGCCAATCGTGGAAATTGATCACCCAGCGGCTGGGTGACTGGTCCCACCGACTATTCAGATCTTCGCCGTTTAGATAGGGAAACACTACATCGCTATTTCGTTGATCCTTGTCTAATAGAGCTTTAGCGGCATCTGGTTCTATTACGAAACCCTTGCCAAGCACAATTGATCCTTGAAAGCTCTTGCCAGCATTTCCCATTAATCGGTAGGGCCTTCCGGCAACAGATCCAGGTGAAGTTAGTTGGCTGGTGATGGCTTTCACACTCTGATCATCCAACATGAACTCACCAGACCAGTCACCTTTTCTCAGCCAAACGTGTGCAACTTCAAGCGAAGCATCGCCCGGCCACTTGCGGCTAGGAATTGCCCTGAAAATTAAAGCTTCCCTAGCCGTCAATTGATCCAAACCAACCTCGCGTGTGTCTCCCTGAGCAATCGTATTGGTAGCTAGTGCTTAATTGCGTAAGTTGATAATTGTATTGCGAAGCTGACTGCCTTTGACCTCGCGCTTGCGCCAACGGAACGGCTTGGCGCGTTCGTTGTGC
>JAYUSZ010000250.1:0-3967 GCA_043755435.1 Bryobacterales bacterium
AATCGGCCGTCGAAGCCTAGGCAACAAAGCTGCATCAGGCACGGAGATTATCAAGGAACTAGGTGAGGAGCACGTCCGCACTGGTTCGCCCATTGTCTATACCTCCGCCGATAGCGTTTTCCAAATCGCTGCGCATGAAGAAGTGATTCCGCTTTGGGAGCAGTACAAGATCTGTGAAACAGCTCGAGAGATGCTTCGCGGCGATCGCGAAATCGGTCGCGTAATCGCGCGTCCTTTTGAAGGCGAGGCTGGCCATTTTGTGCGAACATCGAACCGCAAAGATTACGCCGTGCCTCCACCCAAAGGCATGCTTCTCGATCAGTTGTCCGAAGCCAAGATACCGATTCACAGCGTCGGCAAAATTTTCGATGTCTTTCTTGGGCGCGGCATTGGCGATTACGACAAAACAAAGTCCAATGCTGACGGCATGCAAAAGACTCTTGAAGCTCTAGAGGAAACCAAACGCGGTTTGATCTACATCAACCTTGTTGATTTCGATCAGCTTTTCGGCCATCGCAACGATGTGGAAGGCTACGCCAAAGCGCTGGAAGAAGCCGATGCCTGGTTGCCTGCTCTGCAAGAAAAACTGCAGCCTGGCGATCTTGTAATCCTGACAGCGGACCATGGTTGCGACCCTACCACTCCTTCCACAGACCATAGCCGCGAATATGTTCCGCTGCTAGTCTACGGGCCTTCTGCCAAGCAAGGAGTGAACTTGGGATTGCGTGCCACACTTTCCGACATTGGCCAGACGGTGGCCGAAATATTTGCTGTGAAAATCGGTCAAGGGAAAAGCTTCCTTGCTGAACTTAGTTGAAGAGTAATTGTTTGAGGAGATTTGGAACCTGAGATGCGTAAACCTTTAATGGCCGGCAATTGGAAGATGTACAAGACTCCGGCAGAGACCAAGGCTTTCTTTGAAAATCTGCTGCCGCTGGTGGCTTCAGCCTCGCATTGCGATGCGGCGATCTGCCCTCCATTCGTGTGTCTGGAAACGGCAATCGCTGCAACAGCCGGATCGAATATTGGCATTGGAGCACAGAACCTGTACTGGGCCAAAGAAGGCGCTTTTACCGGCGAGATTTCAGGCCCTATGATCAAAGCCATCGGAGCTTCCTACGTAATCGTCGGACACAGCGAACGCCGTCAGTACTTCGGGGAAACCGATGAAACCGTTCTGAAGCGCACAATTGCCGCTATTGATGCCGGGCTTACCCCCATCGTGTGCGTTGGCGAGTTGCTCGCCGAGCGCGAGAGCGGGTCTACAGCCGCCGTATTGGCAAAGCAATTCAGAGACGGAGTCGCCGGGTTGAATGATGACCAGTTCTCCAAAATCATCATCGCCTATGAACCCGTTTGGGCGATCGGAACCGGCAAGACGGCCACTCCAGAAATGGCCGCCGATGCCCATCGAATGCTTCGCAGTGAGATCAACGCCAGATTCGGAGCTTCGGCTGCTCAATCAACTCGAATCCTCTATGGCGGCAGCGTTAAGCCTGACAACATTAAGGGCTTAATGGCGCAACCTGAGATCGATGGAGGATTGGTTGGAGGAGCTAGCCTGGACGCCTCCTCATTCGCTTCGCTTGTGAACTTCTAGGATTTCCTCTAGGTCGATCAAAACAAACATTTAATCCCAGTCATACGGTGGCGCAATCCAGCGTATGGCATAACCTCTACTGGAATCCCTACTGCCTGCCGATGATTAGGAAGATCCAAAATGGTGTTTCGCTTGAGGTTCCCGCAATTCGTGCAGGTGCTTTTCTTCGCCCTTTCGGCGGAGCTTTATGCTGAAACCCAATTCTTCAAGCAATATCGCCAGGCTGACGGCCTGGGTAATCTCAATATCGAATGCTTAACTCAAGATAAGAAAGGCTTTTTGTGGGTGGGGACCCAGAATGGCCTTTTCCGGTTTGACGGACGCCAATTTGTTGAATTTGGCACAAAAGACGGTATTCCTTCCTCTTACATTCACAGTGTTTCTACTTCTCCAGACGGTACTCTTTGGGTCGGCAGCGCGCAAGGAATGGCGATCCTCAGGGGCAACCGATTCTCGCTGATTCCCAATTCGATGAAGGCCAACGGATTTGTTTACAGCAAGAACGGCCTCTCGTCGACTCCCGATTCACGCGTCTATTTTTCCGTTGGTAAGAAGTTGATGGTGGGTTGGAAACCTGCACCTGAACAGGATTGGAAATTTCGGATGCTTCCACCGCCAGTTGCGGATACCGCAATTTTCGCGGTCCAGGCCGCACCAGATGGGAACGTTTGGGTAGGCTGCGGGAGTGGCCTTTGCCGCGTTTCTGGAAATAATCCAGAAGACCAACAGTTGACCTTGGTGACTAATATTACAGGTCTTCCCTCTGAACAATGGCATGCTATGACCGTCAGCGGAAAAGGAGAACTTTTCCTTCGCAGCGAGACCCACTTGTGGAAATTAGATGCATCTGCGAAAGCTGCTGAAAACATCGGCCTGGGTTTGGCAACTGTCCCATTAAGACGTGCCCACTTAGCAATCGACCCTCATGGAGATCTGCTCGCAAGCACTGAAGAAGGCCTTGCTCGAAGGAAATCAGGGATCTGGGAGGCTTTTGAGGACCGCTCAGGACAGACAACCAGTGGAATAGCTGCCCTGCTGCCTGACGAAGAAGGCGCATTATGGTTAGGCACATTGGGAAGCGGTTTGAAGCGCTGGCTAGGTTATGGCGAATGGGTTTCCTGGGTGAAGGGCAAGGGTTTGGAAGAGGACTCAGTTTGGGCTCTGGCGTCCGATCGTAATGGTGTTATGTGGGTTGGCGGAGATGCTGGAGTATACCGCCAAACGGATAAATCGTTCTCACGCATTGCAATGGAAAAAGCAGCCTATAATGGCCTTCTTGCAACTACTGATGGCGCAATTTGGGCTGGAAACAACAAAGGACACCTGTACCGCCTTTCACCCGGCAACGGCCCCGTTACGCAGTTCCCATTGCCGGGCACGAAAACGATCCGCTCTATTTTCCTCGATGACCAATCGCGCCTTTGGGTTTGCGCAACACCTGGGCTGTGGCGTTCAGATCGGCCTGCAACCGAAAGCGGAATTCAATTTGAAAAAATTGTACCAGGATCGAATGCGCAGGAAACGTTTTTCCAAGGGATCAAAGGCACAAAGGGGCAATTGTGGCTTGCCGGATCCAATGGGCTACTCCTTCGAACTGGAAACCAGTGGAGACGATGGACTAAGGAAGAAGGGCTCCTGGAATCAGTTACAAGTGCCGTCACTCAAGGCAAAGATGGCAGCATCTGGATTGCCTATCGTGTTCCTAGCTTGATCACTCATTTAATCCCACAAGGCAGCGAATGGAAAATGGAACACGTCAGTGATAAGGATGCCCCACGCTATACTCAAACGGTAGCCTTATCCACAGACCACCGTGGATGGATTTGGGCCGGCACGGATCGCGGAGCATTCGTTTTCAATGGCAAAGTCTGGAACCATGTCACTTCACAAAATGGACTGGCTCACGACGATCTGAATAGCCGCGCTCTATTTGTGGATCCCGCCGGTGCTGTTTGGCTGGGCACTAGTCAGGGGATGAGCCGCTTTTCAAAAAAAGCCAAAAAAGCAGCCGCAGTCCCATCGCAACCAGTTATCGCCAGTCTTCGTTTTGGGAATAAGGACTATTCTTCCGATGGGCCAATCAAAGTTCACCATCGCGACAATAGCCTCGACGTAGTTATCTCACCCTTAACATTCGAGGCCCCAAATGAACTCCAGTTCCGCTATCATTTGACCGGTAGCAATTGGCTGCAAAATCGAGTTGACAGCTTAACTCCAGACGGGAACAGTGCCGAATTTCAATACGGCAATCTTCCCTTTGGCCGTTACCATTTCTCCGCGTGGGTGAGAACAGCAGAGGGGGAGTGGAGCCCCAAACCAGCAGAACTTGAATTTGAAATTGAGCCTCCATGGTACGCCACTGGGTGG